>JAQVEB010000069.1:2154-12239 GCA_028698105.1 Petrimonas sp.
AACTAAAGCCATTAAGAAATTAAGATAATTAAGGCTATTTAATGCCCCTTAATGCCTTAATGGTTAAAGAATAAATCAATTTGAGATTATTACCCGATGAATAATAAAACTAAAGCCATTAAGAAATGAAGATAATTAAGGTACTTAATGCTCCTTAATGCCTTAATGGTTCAAAAAAAAATAACTAATTATGAAAGCCTTAGTAAAATTACGCCCCGAAAAGGGAATTTGGATGGAAGATGTTCCGGTTCCTTCCATCGGTATAAACGAAGTATTGATAAAGATCAGGAAAACCGCTATCTGCGGTACCGATCTGCACATTTATAAATGGGACGATTGGTCGCAGAAGACCATAAAAACGCCCATGACCATCGGTCACGAATACGTGGGCGAGATCGTGGATATGGGGAGCGGTGTGAAAAACTTGAAAATAGGCGATCGTGTGACGGGCGAGGGGCATATCGCCTGCGGCCATTGCCGCAATTGCCGTCGGGGAAAGCTGCACGTGTGCGAAAACACCATTGGAGTGGGAGTGAACCGCGATGGCGCTTTTGCCGAATACCTCTCGCTTCCGGCCGAGAATGTGGTAAAACTCGATCCACGCATCCCCGATGAAATTGCCGCCATCATGGATCCGTTCGGCAATGCCACGCACACGGCGCTGTCGTTTCCGCTCATCGCGGAAGACGTGCTGATCACCGGAGCAGGGTTGATCGGCAGTATGGCAACGGCTATTTGTCGTTTTGCCGGAGCACGGTTCGTGGTTGTGAGCGATTTGAGCGATTACCGTCTGGAAATTGCGAAAAAAATGGGTGCCACACTCACCATTAACCCGTCGAAAGGCGAGACGCTCGATCAAGCAATTGAGAAGCTCAAAATGACCGGTTTCGACGTAGGATTGGAAATGTCCGGCTCACCGATCGCTTTCCGCGATATGATAGACCACATGTACAACGGTTCCAAAATATCGTTGTTGGGCATTTTGCCCAACGATACCAGGGTGGACTGGAACGAGATCATCTTTAAAGCGCTCACGCTCAAAGGTATCTACGGCCGTGAAATGTGGGAAACCTGGTATCAGATGGAGCAAATGCTGATTTCGGGATTGGATATATCGCCGATCATTACCCATCGTTTTTCTATTGACGAGTTCCAGAAAGGATTTGATGTGATGGAAAGCGGACAATGTGGTAAAGTGATCCTGAGTTGGGAATAAACCGGTTATTTCTCGATAATATAACCGCCCGGAAGTGATTGCTTTCGGGCGGTTTTTTGGGAGACTATGCGCCGATAGTCCCTCGCTCGCGCGAATTTGCAATTCGTGCGTTACGAAGTAAACAAAGACTACTTAATTAATATAAGTAACTTTTCATAATTAAGCAGCATAATGTGCATAGTTAATTTTCAAATCTCCCCCGATTGCCGCCAAGGCCCTGTTGGTGGCATAGAAGAGCGTGTCGGCACAGATATAGTCCTGCGGCCTAAGCCACTTTCCTTTCATTACCCTCCAAAGGGTCTCGACAATGTTCAGGTGAGGGGAATAGGGAGGGATGTAGAAAAGAAAGAGTCCTCTCTTTTCCCATACAGGGCGCATCTGCCGAATTTTTGCATTCCTATGCACACTGGCATTGTCAAGGACAATAAAGGTCTTTTTGTTGATTCTGAAGGAATACTGTTCGAGAAAATCAACGACCTTTTGGGCATCGATGGACTCACTCGTACAGAAACCCTCGAAGCGGTTGTCGCGGTCAATCATTCCAAAGATGTTGAGCCTTTTGGCCCTTTCCGATGGTATATATACGTTTTCTCCCGGGAACTGCCATCCGTAAGGGACGTAGCCTTCGGTGCAGACATGAGATTCATCTCCATAGAAGAGGTTGATTTCTCCCCTGGCATAAAGCTGTTCAAGTTCTTGCAACTTCTCGGTCTTGTACGCATAGAGTTGCGGCGAGGGTACACTCCCTGGACGTTTTCTTATACGTCTATATCTTGCGCCAATGCGGATAAAAAACGCCTGAAGGTCAACTCGCTTGCTTCTTTGCCGGAGGATTTCTGCCATGCTTCCTTCGCGCAACGGACGCTTTGCCGGTCTGATTCGATGGCTTTGCGCACCGCATCTTCGTCCGAGCAGTCCATAATGGGCTTGCGCCCTTGCCCCGGACGGGTGTGCAAGCCTTTGATCCCTTCGGTTTCGAATCGCTTCGCCCAGCCATTGACACTCTGGGCGGTCATTTCTGTCTCTTGCCCAACACGTACCGAACTCAGCCCTTCCGATTTGAGTAACACGGCGCGGCAACGCATTCGAAAGCAATGGCTCTCGCCAGTGCGGAAGCCAAACCTGAGTTCGTCCCGTTCTGATTCTGACAACGTCAATATCTTGATTTTCATTCGCACTTACTTTTTCATTTGGTGTGCTACGAATATACGATATTTTTGACATATGTGAAATAATTATGAACATCTACTTAACATCCAACATACCTTTTCCTCCGGCATAATCATACGCGCTGCTGTACATATAGTCTTCCGGTTTAAAAACAAACCCTGCTTCCACCGGGTTTTCATGAATGTATTGCAGTTTTTGAGTAATTACTTCGTTACTCCATAGTTCAATTGGTTTATTATCTCTTCTCCAAAATTGGGTTCCTGCTGGCTTGACAAATTGAGTCATTAGCATTTCTTTTCGGCTTTCCTGCGGATTTTCACGTATAGCCTTTATAAGTGCTTTACTTGTAAATTTTTTAAAATCCCGAATAATATCTTGCAGCAAATAACCTTCTTGGGCTCGTATAATTAGATGAACATGGTTAGTCATGATGCACCATGCAAATATTTCCAATCCTTTGTTTTTCTGACAATAAGCAAGATTTTCTACAAGAATATTTTTGTATTCATTACGAGTAAAAACATCAATCCAGCCTTCGACAGCAAAACTGATAAAATAAATTCCATCCGGATTATGAAACTTGTATTTTCTACTCATTTTTTTTTGTCTTCGACACGCACGAATTGCAAATTCGCGCGAGCGGGATAGTCGGACACAATGTCTGTGCCTTTGTTTACGAAGTTAAAAACTTCGTGTCCCGCTTGTGCTCGCGCGCTTTTGCAAAGCGTGTGTTACGAAGTAAACAATTGCCTCCGTTTAAATCGTCGGGAACTTAATATCGGCAGGGCTTACAAATCGTCAAACGAAGCCGGTTTAATGTGCACTTCTTCGGCTTTCACTTCGTCCAGCAAAGGCTCCGATTCAGGCAAATATTTGTAATCCTCCACTTTTTCCAGATTTTCTATTTGCCACCGGTTCGCGCCCACAACTTCGGTTAAGAGGGTACGCATCTGATCGGCGGCAATTTTCATCAAACCGCTTTGCAGCGCGGCCTGTTTCACCTGTTCGCGTGCCAGTCCCTGAATTTTTTGCAAGTCTTTTCGTCCGATGAAATTAAACAGATCGTCCTCAAAATAATAATAATTGAATTCGGGATCGAGCGACAGTATTTCCGGTTTCGGAAATTCCAATAACTTTATTTTTTGGTTTGCTTCGTCCACTTCCCATTTGCACTTTTCTATATCGTACCCGATCAGCACTTTAGCGCGAACGATAACCAGCGCCTTTTTGGTGGATGGGATAAATTTCAGGAGTTTTTTCGTGTTTTCGTAGTTATAAACTTCGTTTAACTGGCCTTCGGCAACCACTATTTTGAACACTTTTTTCATGCTTTCCACCACGGTATGTGAGCTGGTAACGGTATTGGAAGCCGATTTTTGCACATTGACCAACTTAAAGATCAAATAAGCGATAACGCCCCCTAAAACCAAACCGAAAATGATGAGCCCCAGCATATTCGACCGGTCGCCATATATGGGCCTGAAAAATGTTGAATAGATAAATCCGACGACCAACAACAACATTAATATCCCTAATACCCAGCTGATTATTTTTATTTTCTTCATGTATATTTTTTTTGATAAAACACAAAGTTATGCATTATTGTTGGTTGAAAATGAAAATAAGGGATGAAATCGGCAATGTGGGGTAAAAATGTGCATTCACGCTATCGGTACAGCCACGGCGGAACAGGAGCGTCATCGGCCCAAAAGCCGATCTTGCGGGCGCGTGCATCGTTCTCAAGCTGCTGATATTCCGGCGAGCTGTCGTATCGAACGAAATGCCATGCCAGTCCCCGGCGGATCATTTCCGCGCCGATGTTTTTTCCGTTTGCGTCGTAAACGGTAACCACCCTTCGTCCGTAACGATCGTAACCTTCGCTCACGACACCGATTTTCTTTTTGTTGATCAGCGAAACAAGCAGCTTTCGCGATTCGTTGCTGTAGGGTTGGCCTTTTTCGGGCGCATCAATCCCGAAGATACGAAAATCAACTTCAAGGCTATCGGTCGTTTGTCCGGTGAATGAGTCGCCGTCGGCCACCCAAAGAACGTTCACAAAGTAGTCCGCGTTGCCCTGCGTGTTCACCGGAATGCTTTTGTTCCCGTTTAACACGTAGCCCAACAGCACCGCAAACGCGATAAGGATAAGCGCCCCAATGATCTTATGGTAGGTTTTTCTTTTCAATTTCAATCGTTTTCCGTCTTGAGTACGGCTACGCCCTGTTCGCCGTCACTGTTGGCCCATGCCCGGTGCATTAGCGAAGTGTTAAATACCAGACTGATGTTGCCGTTTTTGTCCACGCAGATCACTCCGCCGCCGGAACCGCCCATGGGCGATATTTTGTTGAAAATGACTTCGCGCGCAGCCTCTTCAACCGACAATCCTTTGTATTCCATCAGCGCCGAAATATCGTAAGCCACCACGCGGCGTATCCAGTACTCGCCGTGTCCGGTGCCGGAAACGGCAACGGTTTGGTTGTTGGCATAGGTTCCCGCTCCAATGATGGGAACATCGCCCACACGGCCCCATTTTTTACCGCGCATGCCGCCGGTGGAAGTCGCAGCCGCCAGATTGCCGTGAACATCGAGCGCAACGCAACCCACCGTGCCTTTGTCGCTGTGTTGTTTCGCGGATTTATCGGTATCGAAATAACTGTTCGGAACAATGTCCAATCCCATTTGCTTTGCAAAAGCCGATGCTCCCTCGCCGATAAGCAATACGTGCGCCGTGCTGTCCATCACCAAACGGGCGGCTTTTATGGGATTTTTAATGTCGCGAACGCCCGCCACGGCGCCCGCCTTCAGGTTTGAACCGTCCATGATGGCGGCATCGAGTTCGTGGACGCCTTCGAGGTTGGTAACGGCGCCTTTTCCTGCGTTAAACATTGGGTTGTTTTCCAGCGTAACCACTACGGCTTCCACCGCATCCAACGCCGTTGCTCCGTTTTTGAGCATTTCTTTGCCTATGTTCAGCGCTTTCAGTAGCTCTGTTTCGTATGCAGAAATTTGTCGGGCAGTCATGTTTGCGGGCGCGCTTCCGGCGCCTCCATGCAAGGCTATTGCCCATTTTTCCTGAGCGGTGAGCGAAAGAAATGCCAATATAAATGTGAGTGTGAGAAAGTACTTTTTCATATTGATCCGTGTCATTATTTACACAAAAATACAAAAAGTTTCCAAGCTTTTGCATGAACTTTTAAACAGGCATCAATAATAAGTTCGTTGAATAATTTATTGTGACATTTTAATGAGATAAGCCTGTGGCGATAGGCGCTTCGCGTCCCGATCGCTCGTATCGGGAAAGTGAATCTATCGCGTAAGCACTATCAATTGAGATGTTGCATTAATTTTTATCATTTACTTAAGCACGCTTCCAGATTGCATCTTTTTTGCGATTCGCTTGTCGTTTTCCGCTTTCTTGTTATATCTTTACGGTATAAATCAACGGATACCCTATGGAAATTTTCAATCATATCCCCAAAGAACTTATCAATTTTGTGTTGGTAGTCCTGTTTTCGTTCAGCATCGGGATGGAGCAACACAAGTTGAATCCTCACGAAACGGAAAAGAAAACCTACGGAACCGACCGCACATTCACATTCATCGGTTTATTGGGCTACATCTTGCTGTTGGCAAGCCCATCAGAGCTCTGGCCTTTTTTACTGGGATTGGCCCTGCTGGGTTGTTTTCTGATGATCTACTATTTCATGAAGATTCAAAAAGAAGGCAAATACGGCATGACAACTGCGTTGCTGGGCATGATCGTATATACTTTTCCGTTGCTCATTGAGCGAAGTCCGATGTGGATTGCGTTGCTGTTCTTCGTGGTGGTGTTGATCTTTACCGAGATCAAAAAACCGTTGCGTCAGTTGAGCAGTCGCATGGCGCAGGACGAATTTCTGACGTTGGCCAAATTTATCATTATAGCCGGAATCGTGCTTCCGTTGCTCCCCGACACGCAAATATCGCAATACATCCCCGTTTCTCCTTATAAGATTTGGTTGGCGGTAGTAGTGGTATCGGCCATTTCTTATCTCAGTTACCTGCTGCGCAGGTACATGTTCCCGAAAGCCGGCCTGCTGCTCACAGGCGTGTTGGGCGGATTGTACAGCAGCACGGCGACTACCGTTATTTTGTCGCGAAAGAGCAAAAGCGACGACGATAACCCCAAAATGTACGGTGGTGCGATTATCATTGCCACCGCTATGATGTTTTTTCGCATATACATCCTATTGTTTATTTTCAATAAAACCATTGCAGCGCAGGCATGGCCTTATTTTCTGATTTTGTTCCTCGTTTCGGCGGCTGTGGGCTATTTGATGTACCGGATAGGCGAGAGAACGGAAAATCCGGAAACAACCATAGACATGGACGATAAAAACCCGCTGGAATTTAAAATAGCAGTTATTTTTGCCTTGTTGTTCATCGTATTTGCAGCGCTCACGCAGTTTGTGGTTTCCACTTTCGGGTCACAGGGGTTAACCACGCTGTCTCTTGTTGTGGGTGTTACCGATATTGACCCGTTTTTGTTGAACCTGTTTCAGGGACAATACAACGTTACTATGGCCGCGCTGCTGATAGCCACCATGCAGGCCATGGCCAGCAACAATATATTGAAAGCAATTTATGCGCGGGTGCTGGGAGGAAACAATACGGCCAAATGGGTGTTAAAAGGCTTCGGTATCGTTCTTCTGGTGAATATAGCGGTGATCGTTCTTTTATACATCATCGGATAAACGACAAAAACGGCCGACTTTTTCCTCAAGCCAGCCGTTTCAATCACATGAAAAAGCAATTTCGTCATGTTGATGAAAAACTTAATTATTAACCCATTTAAAACTGTTTCTCGGATCAAATGTAGTACGGATATCGTATTTCGGCAAATTTAATAGACCAATAAGGCTTTTTTATAGACGAAAACGGTTGTTACACCGAAAAAACCAGAAAACAAACAATATCTCCACAGAATTGTTATAAACGTTAAAAAATAATTATTATGAATCTATTCAAAAAAACGGGCATTTTCATAGCCCTCACATTAACTATGATGAGTGTACAGGCACAGAATGTTTCAGGCGACTGGAAAGGAACTTTATCGGTTCAGGGAATGAATATTGAATTGATCTTTCATCTTTCGCAAGATAACGGAAATTACACCGGAACGTTGGATGTTCCCGCTCAGGGAGCTGCGGGAATTCCGGTGGATAAGATAGAAGTAAATGGCAATGATGTAAAGCTTGGCGTTTCCGCGGCTCAAATCGTTTATAGCGGCACCTTGCAAACAGATAGTATCGCCGGGAATTACGAACAGGCCGGTATGAAATTTCCACTAACGTTGAAGAAGTTCGAAAGCAAATTGCCCGGTAATCCGGCGTTGGTTTCTTCCGAAGCGGAACTGAAAGCCCTGGCTGCCCTCGATAAAGGCAACTACAAATACAAAGTGGAAGATTACTTTGCCCGCCCCAAAGCTTCTTCCTTTCAGCTTTCTCCCAATGGGAAGTACATGTCGTACATGGAGAAAGACGACAATGCCAAAAATCACGTTTACGTAAAGGAGATTGCCACGGGCAACGTGAAACGCGCCATCGAAGAAAAAGATGAACTGATCAAAGGATATGGATGGATAAACGACGAGCGTCTTTTTTATGCCATGGACAAGGGCGGAAACGAGAATTTTCATATCTATGCAACCAATATTGACGGCAGTAACGCAAAGGATTTGACTCCTTTTGAGGATGTGAAAGCCGGTATTTTGAGTATCCTTAAAGATCAGAAAGATTACATTATTATTTCGATGAACAAGGATAACAAACAGATATTTGAGCCGTATAAACTGAATGTTGTTACCGGCGCGTTGGAAAAACTGTACGAAAATGCCGATCCGGCAAACCCCATTCAAGGGTACGATTTCGATAAAGACGGCAACCTGAGAGGTTATACCAAAATGGTGAACGGCGTAAACATGGAATTCTATTACAAAGATTTGGCCACAGGCAAGTTCAATCTGTTAAAGAAGATGCGCTGGGACGATACCTTCGGTATAATTGCCTTTAATTACCAAACGCCTGATCCGGATGATGCTTACGTAATCACCAACCTGGACGGCGATAAGGCACACATTGTGCTCTATGACCTGAAGAATAACAAAGAGATAAAAAACGTTTTTTCGGTTCCCGACTACGACGTGAGCAGCATGGGTTTATCCCGAAAAAGGAACTACGCGGTGGACTACTATTCGTACGAAGGCGAAAAACAGGTGATCGTTCCCGTCAGCAAATTATACAAAGATATTGATGCCAAAGCAAAACAACAGTTTCCGGATAAGCAATATATCATTGTAGATCATGATGATAACGAGGATAAATTTTTAATCGCTCTAACAAGCGATAAACTGTACGGCACGTACTATGAGTACGACGCTAAAACCGGCAAATTCACCCTGTTGTACGACTTAATGCCGCAACTGAAAGAGGCAGATATGGCTGAAATGCGGCCAATCACCTTCAAGAGCCGCGACGGGCTCACGCTTCACGGTTACATTACTTTGCCGAAGGCAGCTTTGGAAGGCAAAAAAGTTCCGTTGGTGGTAAACCCGCACGGTGGGCCGCAGGGCATTCGCGATTCGTGGGGTTTTAACCCGGAAACGCAGCTTTTCGCCAGTCGTGGTTATGCCACGTTGCAGGTTAATTTCCGCATATCGGGCGGTTACGGAAAAGAATTTCTGCGCGCCGGATTCAAGCAGATCGGCCGTAAACTGATGGACGATGTGGAAGACGGCGTGAAATACGTGATCGCACAAGGCTGGGTTGATCCTTCGAAAATTGCCATTTATGGCGGAAGCCATGGTGGCTACGCCACACTGATGGGATTGGTGAAAACACCCGATCTTTACACCTGCGGCGTGGATTATGTGGGCGTTTCCAATATCGAAACATTCTTCGATTCGTTTCCAGAGTACTGGAAGCCGTTCAAGGAAATGGTGAAAGAAATTTGGTATGATCTGGACAACCCCGAAGAAGCGAAAATCGCGAAAGAAGTATCGCCGTTCTACCAGATCGCTAAGATCAAAAAACCGTTGCTCGTAGTTCAGGGCGCAAACGACCCGCGTGTAAATATCAATGAATCCGACCAAATTGTCACGGCGCTGCGCGCCAAAGGATTCGAAGTGCCTTACATGGTGAAGTACAACGAAGGGCACGGTTATTATCGCGAAGAAAGTCGCATGGACTTTTACAGCGTCATGCTTGGATTCTTAGCGAAATATCTGAAATAAAAGCGCATAAAATTCCGATAAAAAAATAAGGCGAACAGTAATGCTCGCCTTATTTTTACAGGTGTTCTGCCGTTCACGAAAGCTTGGAGAAAAGTAACCACGCCACAAGCAACGTGAGAAAAATATTAAACGTTTGCGCCGTGAGGAACGACCAGATATATTTCGCGTTTTCCTTTTTGAAAATATACCGGAAATCGGTTTCGAGGCCGATACACACAAAAGCGAGCGAGAATAACAAACTGCGCGCGCCTTTTGCAATACCCGATAGCTCCTTGGCCGTGCCCGCATCAAAAGCGAAGCTGAAAACCAGCGAAGCCAGCATAAAACCGATCACAAATTTCGGAAACCGTTCCCACAGCACTTTCCCCGACGGGCGAATCTCGTTGTTCGTACCTTTGTAAGACCAATAAATGGATATAAAGAATGCCG
>JAQVEB010000363.1 GCA_028698105.1 Petrimonas sp.
CTCGTCGTATTCGCCATTTTTTCCGTTATGACAGGTCTGGCACATCCAATTGACGGCTGGAGCGTGGGCTTTGCCCTGTGAGAGCATCTCTTTGTGACACTGATAACAGACCGAATCTTCGGGATTATCCGGGGCTTCCCCCTCTTTGCCACTTTTTTGCGTCATGACATGGCACCGCGTACACAACTGTTCGTTCATTTCCGCATGAAAAACCCTTTTTTTGTAGCCCGCAGGTTCTTCCTGGAAACCGGAGAAAATCTCGGAACGGTAATAGACTGAAACTGATTCGTCGTGAATATTTTCTTCTCCGTGATATGCGGTAATCCGCAGACGGTTTTCACCCATCGACAGGATGAGCGAGCGGCAGTAGACGTTTCGTTTTGGTACGATCGTCTCAAATACCTCTGTTCCATTCGCATCGGTTATACCGATTTTGGTGATTGCCGGGTCGAGAGATTTGATGACGACAGATACGTGCCCTTCGTCGCTAACGCTTTTAGCGGAAGGTTTAATGATCTCAAAATACGGGGAAGCCGCAACAAGCGGCAGTGAAGCAAGCAATCCAATCAAGAGGGGGAATATCCCCGCCCTCTTTAAAAAACGGTCCATATTTATTTCAGGTTTTCAACTGGTTTCTCACGGTCGTATCCCCGCCGCGCATGACAAGCCGGAGCACACGATCCGCCTGTTGGCGTTTCGATGTAACGGATCGGAAAGTTGATCGCACCAAATACCGTTGTTTTGCGAAGATGGTGTGGGTACTCTTTTGTCCCATGGAAATCGTGACATGCCCGACAAGTCCGTCCCTTGTCCTTGTTGACGTGAACGAAGTGCATGTTTTTCTCCCCATTACGGAAGTTGGTCGCTGTTTTAGTTATCTCATCCAGTATCTTGCCCGGTTCATGGCACTCGAAACAGATGTAGTTCTTCTGGTCAAATTTCGAATAAAACGTATCAGGAAACGGTTTTTTCAACATCCGAAGATTGTCGCTGCCATGTGAATTATGGCATGCGACACAGTCGCCCCACAGAATCGGCCCATGGTGATCGGGGTTATCTTTGAGCTGCTGGCTAATATTGATCAGTTTACTTCCCTCGGCTGCCATCTTGTCGTTGTGGCACGACAGACAGAGGTCTTTTGAGTTATCCTTGATCAAAAACTTCGGCGTGTCGGTCCCGTGCGGGTTGTGACATTCCAAACATTTACGTGGACGATCCATAGCGCCGTGCTTATGGGTCACAGTTGCCAAATATCCTTTTTTATCGGCGTGGCACATCAAACACAGATCCATTTTCGCATCCGCCTTGAGCTGAAATTTGAAATTTTCCGTGTGGGCATCATGGCAGCTGATACACTGAGCCTGTACCGGCGGGTGGATATATTTCGTGTTTTTCAAGAAATGCCCCTTGTCGGCATGGCATGACGTACAGAGCTGATTCATGTTCGAATAACGCAGTAGTTTTACATTATCCGATTCGTGGGGCTCATGACACGTGGTACACGCACCTGCACCGACAGGGCCGTGAATGAATTTTTTCGTATCTTTCGCTTCATGACACTGATAACATAAATTAGGCATTTCCATTTTAAGGGTACCGCTTTTTCCGTCCTTTTCGGTATGACAGGAGGTACAGTCCTTCTTTTCTTTGGCCATCTTATAGTAGGGATGTACCACTTTCGTGGGACTTTTGAGATTCGGTTCAAAAAATGGTTTTTCTACGGTCGGCGCAGGCTGCGTTTCGGCCATAGCCATTACGGCGGCGAACAATATCCCTATAACAAACCTTATTCTCAACGGGTTAACCATTTTAAACATCAATACTTTTCCTTCTCGTAAGGTTCGAATTTAAAAATCAACGCGCATAAATGCCTGAATGATATAACGGGCCAATGAACGGTATTCGTCTTCATAAAGATTCGCGATCTTCATCAGCTGCGGACGCATCATCTCTCCTCGTTCCGGGTAAACGATCGGCTGTCCCTGTCCTTTTAGATACATTACAAGGGCATTTTCGTTGCCGCTGTAACGTATGCTGATGGTGCGGATCGAGGGACCGACCATGTCCATATCCAGGGCATGACACATCGTACATCCTCGATTATTGAAAATCGATGCGCCGACACCATTGTCAACATTTCCCAACATCAGTGTGCTCCATCCTAACACAACCAGCAATATGATTTTTTTCATAATCAGCCTTTCCTCTCGTTTTGTTACGTAAATATCAAAATTATAAAATATAATATTTACAGGCCTTGATTTAAAGTCCTGCATAATATCAGAATTGCTAAAACTATGTCAATAAACTCTTCCAAAAAATGGTTTCAAACGCTTTAAAATAGGTATTTTTACCCCAATACTCTTTTCGGTATTACATTAGTATCAAATTATTAAAATTAAACTATCGCATCCGCAAAGGCGGCACACATATCTTAAGTATTGAATGATAAAATGGTAAACCAAAATCAAAAAGGACACCACATGAAACGTATTTCAAGTCTAACGATCAGCCTCAGTGCATGTTTTATTCTAATGGGATGTAACGATAAAATCGAAGAGGCAAATGCCGTTGCAAATACAGCGGCTGCACCAGCAGTGATGACGCAGTCAGTTGAAAAATCACCGCAGGATAGCGGCATTGCTCACACCAACGTAGAAGGATCGCTGAAAGTCGCCGATCTGTATGAACAAAAAAATCAGTTAGCCGGAAAAACCGTCACTGTAGAAGGGAATGTTGTCAAAGTTTCCGAAGCGATTATGGGAAAAAACTGGATCCATATCCAAGACGGCAGCGGCAGCGAAGGGACCAATGACATCATCTTTACCTCTGCGACGCAAAGTGCG
>JAQVEB010000070.1 GCA_028698105.1 Petrimonas sp.
GGCAAATGTATTGGCCTGGCCGTAACTCAAATTGGTCGAAATGCGCAACCGGTCGTCAAGCAATCGGGTGGAAACATCCACGCCCATCCGCACGTTGTCTAACGACCCGTTTTGTGTTTCCATATTCGTGCTGATGCTCCAGTTATCGTTCAACGCGCTGGAGAACAGCGCGTCTAACCCACGGGTCAGCGCATTGGCAGCGATGGAGGTGAACCTGTCGTTGTTCAACATCATATCCGGCGTGCCTTCGGCAGAATAAAAGCTGCCGGTGGTTACCAGATAGGCAAATTGCCTTATGCGCGCTTCTTCCGTGCTGATGTAGTTCAATACCCGTTGTTTAACATCTTCCGAAGATTCCGGCAATTCAATGTTGTATCGCAGGTTTATCTTCTCCAAATCGCCCTGGATTTCCAAAACCGCATCAACCGGAACGCGTGTTGTGGGCAGGTTTGCCGCCTTAAAGCTTTCGCTAAGGGTGGTCAGGTCGGCTTTCACCCGATTGTACGCCGTGATATTAAACCGGGTGTTTAACGGATCGCCTTCAAAGGTGAGGGTACTTCCCTGACGCAACGTAAAATCCAACGCTTTAAGGCTTTGCAGACTATAATGGACGCTTCCGCCTTCGGCAATATAATCGCCATAGATGCGGATAGATGGATCGGCTTTTGAATTATAGATTATATTCAAATCGCCGTTGCCGTTAATATCTATGGCATCGCCCGTGGTGGGATTGATCAAAACACCGATGTCCAGTTGCGGGTCAAGCTTCACGTCGCCCCGAATGTTGATGGGGATTCCCGAAGCCACAGTAGTATTTAGTTTGGTTTCGCCGTCGCGGTTTTTTCTTAGAAAAGATAATGAATCAGTTTCCACGGGCGTGTTCACGAAGATCACCCCTTTGTATTGCGACGCCGTTGCCGTTTGCGGCAATTCGATCATCACGTTGGAGCGGCTGTCGTTCCACAGGTTCACACTTCCGTAGATTCCGTTGGGGCTTCCCGTAAGTTTCACGTCGCCGCTCAGTTTAAGGTTGCCGTAGGCAATCAGATCGGTACGTTCCTCGTTGTTCAACAGCAGGAAATCATTTAGTTTGAGGTTGACCTGATACGTGAGATTTGAAAAATTGGTATGTGTGAGCGATACGTTAATGTTTGCCGTGTGCCCGTTATCATCTTTGATGATCAGATCGTTAAGCCCTACATTATCCGGATTTATCCGGATGGTATCCGATATGCTGTACGTGACGTTTGAATAGGCTACCTGCATGATGCCTTTATCCACGCCCAGCCAACCTTCGGTTACCGGTTCCGATAATTTTCCGGTAATTTTCATTTTGGAGTTCACCGTTCCTGACAGTTCGCTAAAAGCCGATACCGCAAAAGGCTGAACCCATGCCAGCGGCAACTCGTTGATCTCGATACCTAAATCCATCGGATTTGTGTTTCCTGCGGGAACAAAACCTTTGACATCGAGATGTTTATGACCTTTGTTATCGAGAAAAGCGTTCAGGTTTATGCCCGATTTTGCTCTGTCCCAATCACCGTTTATGCGTAGTGTGCCAATGGTATCGTTGTATAATTTCACGTTGTCTATCCTGAAATCCTGCGTATGCAGAATGGGTTCCTGCAATGCCCGTTGCACCACGATCTCGCCGTTCAACAGCCCGTCTATATTCTGAATGTTCATTGCCGTGAGAACGGTTGACAACTGTGTATCGTTGAAGTAAAGACGGATGTTATCGTTTTCGTTTTTAGACGCAACACCATCAATACCCAAAAGCAACATGCCGTTTTGCGACATTCCGAAGTTATCTACTTTTATGTAGTCTTTGGTCTGCATGATAGTGGCACGATGCACGCTTATTGTTTTGTTGTTAAACAAAAAATCGGTGGGATGCACCAGGATATTTGTCTGCAACTCGTCGCGGTTGTCGCGGAGGAATCCCATGGATATTTTGAATTGTCCGTTGGCATTGGCCACATTGTTTTGCACATAAAAATTCAGGTTATTCATCACGGAATCCATGGAGGCACTGGTGTTCAACCGAGCGTTTATGTAACCGTTGTCCTGCACCAGATAGGTGTTTGCGTTCACGCCGATGCCGCTTAAAACAGATGTACGCAGGTCTATTTTTGATTCGCGAATATCGTTTTTACCAAACATCATACGTGGAATATGCGCATTCAGCGCAATCAGTTCATCGGCTGTCATGTCCACCTGTCCGGCGATGGTAGCCGGTTCCACGTTGTAAAACGGCAACGAAAACGCATACGAAAGGTCTTCGGTGTTCTTTAACTGAAAGTTGAAATTGAACCGGTTTAATCCTTCGGATAACTTCTTTTTCGGAGGCAGGGTTACAACGCTCGGCAAATGTTTGTTCAATGCCGTTTTTATTTCATCTCCGATGGTTGCGAAATGATAATCTCCGCTAATCTCACCTTCCAGAAACGAAGCCATCAACTGAATTTTCTTTTCTCCTACGGAGTCGGCGCGTAGCGCCTGAACATAAATGGGGCCGGGGTTGTAAATAAAATTATCGTCGTACAACGAGGTGCTGTCCAACACCAGCGTTCCTGCCATATCGTCAATGGTTGAACCCGATAAGTGCCCGTCAATGCGTGCAGTGAGGTACGGGTTTTGCCAATTTTTACGCGTGAACAACGGCGTGAGGTAAAGTTTATCAATGGTTCCGGTAACATCTATTTTCTTTTGCGCGCCGAAGTTTAAATCGGCGTTCAGGTTCAACTTGTTTTGCTCCGTGTCGGTAGAAACACGCGCGGCAATATTTTTCCCGTTATACGACCCATCGAAATTGAGGTTGTTGTATCGGTAATTTTTGTATAACACGGAAGCAACCTGTCCCCGGGCGTCAATGACGGGCATTAACCCTTTCTTGATCTGCACTTTAACGTTTGCGTTTAACGTGGCATCATCCACGCCGGCGCCCTCGCCGATGATATTGGCCAGTTGCACGTTATCGGCGTTCACCGGCCCTTCAAAGATCATGTTGCTGAAATCCTTGTTTATGTTGCCGATCCCCGACAGCTTAACATCGCCTTGTGCAGTGCGCACCACGCCGTTATAATTAAACCGGCTGAGTTTCCCAACGGCTTTGAGCCGCAATTCCAGGTTTCCCAACGCGCGCAATTGCGCCGGGGAAACATAATTTTGCGGCCCGATGCGGATAAACGACTCCAGATCGTCGGGAGAAACCCTCAGGCTTTTCACATCAATATTGATATCGGAATCGTCGAACTTACTGTAATCCGAAATGAGCCCGTTGATTTCCACGTGCGTATCTCTGCCGTAATCGGCTACGAGGTTGCGCACATCCACATACGGCAGCTTGCCTTCAAGATCGGCCTGAAACGAGAACGGTTTTTTGAGGTGCGTGAGCCGGGGCGAAAAAATGGCCGCGTCTTTGGTGTCTATCAAATCGCTTTTCGCGTTCAGGCTGAATTCTTTTGTATCGGTGTTGTATTGCGCCCGGGTAACTTTCAGACCGGAGTTGTTCAGGGTCAAATCAAGCCGGTCGCTCCACAGGTTGGTACCATCGGAGCGCACCATTCCCTGCAAATCGTCCACGGTAATTCCCGCATGCTCCCAAAAACTCAGCGTGCGAATATCGGCCTTCAGTTTTTTCATATCAATGGAAGGCGCTGCGGCGCGCAAATTCAGATTTCGCACATATAAATGATCGGGATTGAATTGTCCCGGCGTTTCCGGAGCCGACAGCACATTGTAGCGCAATGTTCCGTTCCTGAGCCGGATGTCGGCCAGATAAATCCCGAACGGATTGCTCGTTTTCTTTACTTTTACGCTATCGGATTTAAACGCATCTATCAGAAACTGAAAATTATGTGGCGAGTTTTTATCTTTTCGGTCAACGTTGATCACGAAATTTTCCAGCTCTGCCGATTGCACATTCAGCTCCCGATGCAATAAATTCAGCATATTGGCCCGCACGGTTATTTTTCCGGCATACACCAACGTGTCCTGCTTACGGTCTTCCAGATAAACGCCTTGCAACTCCACTCTATTGAAAAATTTGATGCGGATTTTATCTATAGACGCTTCGGTTTGCAGCTTGGGTTGTAATTTTTTCAGTGCAAAATCGGCGGCCGCTTTTTGTATTCCCGGAATGGTGAACGCCACAAAAAGCAGGATATTCAACAGAATAACCGATAGAATGATGATTACAAATATTTTGACTACTTTTTTTATAATTTCAGGCATTAAAAAGTGTGACCCTTTGTTTCAGTATGCAATAATACGAAAAATTCCGTCAATGCTTTACCGATAACGGACTTTTTAACGAATTATTGGTTTAATTTTTGAATAAGTAACAGCTATTTGTTAGCCCGGAGGTTTCTTCCATAACAGCGAACTGTCGCCGTAGCTCAAAAAACGGAACGCGTGCGTAAGTGCGTAATCGTAAATCTTGCGCCAATCCTCGCCCGCGAAAGCGGCGATCAGCAACAACAACGTGCTCTGCGGCTGATGAAAATTGGTGATCATGGCGTCGGCAAAACGAAATTCATATCCCGGCAGGATAATGATTTGTGTGGCAGAGATCAGGCGGTCGGTTTGATTCCGGTCGAGGTAGTCGAGAATGCTTTTAAGCGCCTGTTTCGGAGAAATTTCACGGGCAGTTTCGTAAGGCTCCCATTGCGATACGACAAGCTCGTGCGGCTGCGCCTGCGGATTATCGTGCAACTTGCAGCCGATAAAGTAAAGGCTCTCAACGGTTCGCATGGAGGTGGTTCCCACCACGATAAGCGGTTTGTCGTTTTCGTACAACGCTTGCAGCATCTCACGCGAAACGGAGATAAATTCCGTGTGCATGTCGTGTCCGCCAATGGTTTCGGTTTTCACCGGCCGAAACGTGCCTGCGCCCACGTGCAGAGTTACCTCGGTTGTTTTTATTCCCTTATCGTGCAAATCGTCCATCACTTTACCGGTGAAATGCAACCCCGCCGTGGGCGCAGCCACCGAACCTTCCACGCGCGAATACACGGTTTGGTACGTTTCATCGTCTTTGGCTTCCGAAGGGCGGTTCAGGTAAGGCGGGATGGGCAATTTACCCGCTCTTTCCAGCAATTCCGAGAACGTGAACGCCGCATCGTTCCACGAGAACTCCACCACAGTATCGTTCTCCGGCGAAACTTTTTTTACAGCCGACAGAACCACTTCGCCGTTTTCGTGCGCGATGCGCATCGTCAAAGCGCCGCTTTTCCACCGTTTTGCGTTGCCTATCATGCAATGCCATGAGCATGTTGCGTGTTGCGCGAAATTTACCGCGTAATCCGACGGTTCTGCTGGCGAAAGACAAAAAACTTCGATCTGCGCTCCTGTTTCTTTGATGAAAAGCAGCCGGGCATGGATCACCCGCGTGTTGTTGAAAACCATCAGACTCCCTTCGGGAATAAATTCAGTTAAACGAAAAAATTCCGAAGAGGAAATATTGCCGTTTTCGTACAGCAACAATTTCGACCTGTCGCGCCCCTCAAGCGGGTATTTGGCTATTTTTTCATCGGGAAGGATATACGTGAAATCCGTTATCCGGAGTTGTTCCGTTTCGTTTTTTTTCATTTTTTAGCTTTCTCAACGCGGATATTTTCCGCCAAATATTGCATTTTTTCGACAAAATTAGTCATCTTTGCAATCAAGTCAAAAAAAATAGAACACCCGGACAAACCATTTTGTCTTTTTTATATCTAATTTATCAGGTATTTCTAAAATAGAGGTGAAAAAATGGCAGAATTACACGTAGGCGATACCGTGCGCTTTTTAAGCACTGTGGGCGGCGGAAAAGTAAAAGGATTTCAAAGCAAACAAATTGTAATTGTGGAAGATGAGCACGGTTTCGATGTGCCTGTCCTTGCTTCGGAATGCGTGGTGGTAGAGACTGCCGGAAACATCAAACTGGCTGATTCTGAGGCACCACCTCAAGAGGAGCCGAAAAAAAACGTTCCCAAAACGGTTCCCGTTATCGAAAAAAACAACGAACCCGAAGAGACGCCCGAAGGAGAAAAAATTACCACCTGCCTCGCCTATCTGCCCAACAATTTAAAAAACCTGACTACCACCGGTTACGAGTGTTACTTTGTAAACGACAGCAATTACTACCTGTATTTCAATTATATGAGCAGGGAAAACAACGCATGGCGCAGCCGTTACAACGGACTTATTGAACCGAACACCAAAATATTCCTCGACGAATTCGATAAATCGCAACTCAACGAAATAGAAAAAGTGTGCGTGCAATTCACGGCCTTTAAACACAACAAACCCTACGGGTTTAAAAATCCCGTTTCGGTGGAATTGCGCATTGACACGGTGAAGTTCTACAAGCTACACACCTTTCGCCAGAACGATTATTTCGACGAAAACGCGCTGGTGTACTATATTACCCGCAACGATATTCCGGAACGCGACATGCTTGTTTCCGCCGGCGATCTGGAACAGTCCATGAAAGAAAAATCGCGGCTCGACAATCCCCGGCCACGCGTGCAACGCATAGAACGGAAAGACAAAAATCCCGTTCTCGAAGTTGATCTGCACATCAACCAGTTGCTGGAAACCACCGCAGGCATGTCCAACGCCGATATGCTGGAATATCAACTGAAAAAATTCAACGAAGTGATGCAGGATAACCTGCGCAACAAAAACAAAAAGATCGTGTTTATACACGGCAAAGGCGACGGTGTGTTAAAAAACGCGCTACTGAAGGAATTGAAAAACAGCTATAAACGTTGTTTCGTGCAAGATGCTTCGTTTCAGGAATACGGTTACGGGGCTACGATGGTGACGATTAAGTGAGACTTGGGTGACTGGGTGACCGGGTGACTGGGTGACTCGGATAAAGTGAGACTGGGTGACTCGGATAAAGTGAGACTGGGAGACTCAGAGAGAGGGAGACTTAGTGAGAAGAAAAATTGATTTTAAAACACAAACTAAAATAAAGATAAGATGAAAAAAACAGCAATTATTTTATCGGTCATCCTGTTGTTTTCGGGATGCGATGTGATGAAACAGATTGGAGGAGCTTATAACCTGTCGCAATGCGAGTACACCTACAACTCGGTGAACAACATTCAGTTAGCAGGAATGAACCTGGGCAACGGATCTTCGATATCTGTGGCCACGTTGGCTTCCATCGCCACTATTTTATCGGGAGGCGGCAATTTGCAAACCATTCCTTTCAACATGACGTTGAATATGGATGTGAAAAATCCGAATGCCGCAGCAGCGTTTCTCAATGCGCTGGATTATGCTATCGAGATCAACGATTTGGAATTCACTAACGGCAAAATGGATATTCCCATCCGTATTGAACCCGGACAGACACAGGTGCTGCCCATCAACATGAGCGTTGACCTGAAACAACTGATGAACCGCTATTCTCAGGATAAAGTATCGGGTGTGCTGAATTCGTTTCTGGGTATCTCGCCCAATCAAACAACCGTAAAAGTAAACCTGTGGCCAAAGCTGATGGTGGGCAACACACCCATCAAATCGCCGGCCGCCATTCCCGTGGTATTCACCTTTGGCGGAAAATAAGGTTGTATGCGGCAAAGCGATAAAAAAGAGCGTCAGGAAGCCATCGCGGAAATCCTGAAACAGGCGGTCATAAGCAGTCAGGAAGATTTATTGAATATGCTCGCTCAGCGTGGTTTTGAGCTTACTCAGGCCACGCTTTCGCGCGATTTCCGCGAAATGAAGATCGCCAAAACGCCCGATGCCGCAGGAAACTACACTTACCGTCTGCCGGCACTGCATCTGCCGACGGCTAAATCGGAGAAACACGGCATGATTACGCCGTTTCACCGCACGGGCGTGCTCAACATCGAATTTTCGGGTACTATCGCTGTCATTAAAACACCCGGCGGATATGCCAAGGGCATTGCACGCGATATTGACTCCAACGCTATTCCAGGCATCATGGGCACCGTTGCCGACGATGATACCGTGATGGTCGTCCTGCGCGAAAATGCCGATAAAATAAACATTATCAACGACCTGAAAACACTTTTTGCGGTAAAATGAGATGATGTCGGAAGTCGGATGCCGGATGCCGGAACGCGATTAGTAACTGATAATTAGTAATTTGTAATTAACAACAATATGTTCATCATAGGTATCGCCGGAGGCTCCGGATCGGGAAAAACAACACTGGTAAATTCCATCCTCGAACGTGTTCCGTTCGAACAAATTTCGTTACTGGCACAGGATTCGTATTATAAGGACAGCAGTCACCTGCCGCTGGAACAGCGTCGTGTACTCAACTTCGACCATCCCGATTCCATCGAATGGGAACTAATGCTTGCCGACATAAAAAAACTGAAAAGCGGACAAGCGGTGGAATGTCCCACCTACTCCTATCTTACCTGTACGCGTCAACCCGAGACTATACACATCGAACCCAGGAAAATACTTATCGTGGAAGGCATCCTTATCCTCACTCAACCGGCGCTTTGCGACGAAATGGACATGAAAATTTACCTGGAAGTGGAACCCGACCACCGGCTTTCGCGCATTATAGAACGCGATATGGAGTCGCGCGGACGCACGGCGCAGGAAGTGATCAAGCGCTACTACAAAACTGTGCGCCCCATGCACGAAGAATTCATCAAACCTTCGCGCGAACGCGCCGATATGCTCGTAATGGGCGGCGGATTAAACGCCAAGGCCGCCGATTTTATTTCATCGGCTATTTTGGGAAAAATACGGGAATAAACGAAAATTTATACTCATTTTCAGGAACCGCACGTTGTAGCAACAAGAAGAACCCGATTCATTGGGACTGCGTTTCATTTTATATCACGAAACACCTGACAGCAAAAAAATTGTAAAAATTTCCTGATTGTTGACGCAATAGTTCACTTCCTGTAATCCGAAATTGTATTTTCTTACGCATTCATTGAAAATATGCCGTTTTGCGTCAACTCGCCTGCCACGTCAGCCGGTATGTTTTTAATCTGCGCGGCACCAACTACCGGTGTTTTTTATATGCCGTGCAGCATTTCGGAGCAATATACACTTAAAGGGAAAAAACATGGAAGGATGCAGACCGGTATAACGTACAGAAATATCACAAGCAAACGGCCATTCCTGTTTGCATTTAAAAAGTATATGCAAGTACAAAAAACGACCCCGATTATAAATCGGAGCCGCCTTAAATGTTTTCACAACGGAATAATCCTTATTGTGAATTGCTTCAATAATTCACACAAAGCTATATATTTTTCGGCAAAACAACAATCTTTTTTGATAAATTTTGTTAACTTTACGGGCGATATTATTCTAATACATTTTATGACAACGGATTAGATTAAATTTATTTTTATGGACAGAGCTACATTCCTTAAAATAATGGGGGCCGGGGCCGGTAGTCTTTTATTTACCGGACTGGATGTAAAAGCGGAGGGTCTCCGTTATGATCTAAAAAAGGTGAAGATATACGACAATTATGTGCGAGGCGTTCATTTCAGAAAAACCGATTTTTTAAACGATTTGCCCGTAATGAATGATGTACTTCAGCTTGAACGGGAAACTGACAATAAGTATGACCGGTTTGCTATAAAAGTAATGAGAAATGGGAAATTTCTGGGTTATATTGCCGCTTACGAAAACATAACGCTGGCCATGTTAATGGATCAGGGTGTACATTTGGAAGCAAGCGTCAGCAATGTTGCTGAGGATATAAGCGATAAAAAATATTTGGATAAAGTATTTTCAGTTCAAGTGTTTGCAAAGTTGCTCGTCCCTATCGGGCATTTGGAAACAAACGATTTACGCACCAAGCGGGCGGATGACGCAGAGGATGTTTACCGGAAAGGAAAAATAATAAAATAGAAATATATTATGAAAACAATTTTAGGGCTTGATTTGGGAACGAACTCGATAGGATGGGCATTAATCCAACACAATTTTGAGAATAAAAAAGGGAAAATCCTGGGAATGGGAAGCCGGATTTTGCCGATGTCGCAAGATGTGCTAGGGAAATTCGATTCAGGACAATCTATTTCTCAAACGGCAGAAAGAACCGGATTTCGAGGTGTTCGTCGTCTATTGGAACGTGATTTACTTCGCCGTGAACGGTTGCATCGAGTGTTGAATATTCTTGGGTTCTTACCTGAACATTATGCTGATGAAATTGATTTTGAACATCGCTTGGGACAGTTCAAAAAAGACAAAGAGCCTAAAATCGCTTATCGCGAAAATCAGGATAATAAATTTGAGTTTAACTTTAAGGCAAGTTTCGATGAAATGGTTACTGATTTTCGGGAAACTCAACCACAATTATTTTATTTGAAACCTAACGGTGAAGAAACAAAAATTCCTTACGATTGGACAATTTATTATTTACGAAAAAAAGCCCTTTCTCAAAAAATAGAAAAAGAAGAGTTAGCTTGGATTTTATTAAATTTCAATCAAAAGCGGGGCTATTATCAATTAAGAGGCGAAGAAGAGGAGGTGGAGGATAATAAAGAAAAATCTTTTGAAGTACTTACCGTTTCCGAAGTGGTGGATTCCGGTGAAAAAATTAAAGGAAAAGACATCGCGCTTTATGATGTGTATTTTGATAACGGATGGAAGTATGATAAACAAATTGCCAAACCGGAAGACTGGATAGGCAAAACAAAAGAGTTTATTGTTACCACATCTCAACTCGCAAGTGGAGAAACAAAACGAACATTCAAAGCCGTTGATTCAGAGCAGGATTGGATAGCGATCAAACAAAAAACGGAACAGGATATTTCTGTATCAAACAAAACCGTTGGCGAGTATATTTACGATACACTTCTTCAAAAACCAAATCAGAAAATACGGGGAAAATTGGTTCGCACCATTGAAAGAAAATTTTACAAAATAGAACTGCTGAAAATTCTCGAAAAACAAAAAGAATTTCATCCTGAATTACAGAGCAAAGAACTATACAATGCCTGTGTCGAAGAACTGTACGCCTACAACGAAGCGCACCGCAACAGCATCGCAAACAGAGATTTTACATATCTTTTCCTTGACGATATTATCTTTTATCAGCGTCCGCTCAAAAGTAAAAAATCGCTTATCAGCAATTGTTCGTTGGAATTTAGAACCTTTAAAGTGGATGGAGTCGAAAAGCGGGAAGGAATAAAATGTATTGCCAAAAGTAATCCGTTGTATCAGGAGTTTAGGCTGTTGCAGTGGGTGAAAAACCTGAAAATTTTCAAAAAGGATGACAAGCAGGATATTGACGTTACAGATGAATTACTACCCACTATCGCCGACCGTGAAACGTTTTTTGAATGGTTAAACGACAAAACTGAAATAGACCAAAAGACTTTTTTGAAATATCCCGATTTTAACTTAGAAGAAAAAATTCGTCAACAATTGGGAATGGAGCAGTTTCGTATTTTTAAAAAAGACAAAGAACAAGGGCTTCACACCTATTACCGATGGAATTATGTGGAAGACAAAAAATATCCGCTGAATGAAACTCGTGGAGAAATTCTGAAAAGGCTGATAAAAGCAGGTATAGAAAGTAACTTTTTAAATAAAGAAAACGAAACTCATTTGTGGCATATTCTTTATTCCGTTGAGGACAAGAACGAAATTGAAAGTGCGTTGAATAAATTTGCCACAAAACACGATTTACCGGATATGTTTGTAGAGATTTTCAAGAAATATCCGAGAATTGACAAAGATTATGGTGCATTTTCGGAGAAAGCAATTAAAAAACTTCTGCCGTTGATGCGATTTGGAAAATGGTGGGATTTTTCAGCCATTGACGAAAAAACCAAAAATAGAATTGATAAAATTCTTACCGGAGAATACGATGAAAAAATGAAAAATCGTGTTCGTGAGAAAGCCATTGGTTTAAGCGAAAACGATGATTTTAAAAATCTTCCGATTTGGCTGGCGAGTTATATTGTTTACAACCGTCATTCGGAAACTTCAGATGTGCAATATTGGCGACGTGCAGATGATATTGAACTTTTGAAACAGCACTCTCTTCGAAACCCGATTGTAGAACAAGTTATAAATGAGACCTTGCGAACCATTCGTGAAATCTGGCAGTATTACGGCAATGGAGAGGAAAAATTTTTCGATGAAATACACGTAGAGTTGGGACGTGAAATGAAAAATCCTGCCGACAAACGCCGTGCAATAACCGAGCGTGTTACCGAAAATGAGAACACCAATA
>JAQVEB010000364.1 GCA_028698105.1 Petrimonas sp.
ATCCATTTTGTTTATTATTTCTTCGTCGGACATATATAAGTCGGCTTTTTCGTTTTCCATTTCGGCTTTTACACGTTGGAATATATTTGTGAAATTCCTTCTTGTGGAATCCGGTTGGTTAATTTCTTTCTGGGCTTTCATGTTTTCTACACATAAAACCGATAACATTATATTGATAAACAGAAATTTAACCTTCATTTTAGTAACTTGGCCATCAAAGTTAGTGAATACTCACTAACAAAAGTAATTGATTTTTTTTAATATCAATCACGAATTATGTTTTTTTTATGATTATTAGTTATTTTTCATCTATGGCGGAGGTTATACCTAAACACACGAATCGTCAATTCAACCAACTCCGGCATCTGGGTTTCTGCACGTTACACAACAAAACGATGTCCTTTGTGAGAATAAAAAAAGCTTTCATCCCCAAATGCAGGATGAAAACTTCACATATCTCGTTTTGTCGTAATATCAATCTACTTCCTCTACTTCAACAATTTCAGTTTCTTTCTTTTTCTTTTTCAGCAATTTCCGGTAAGCGAGCCGGAGGATCACGATCACGAAAACCAGCAAGAGCACCGCCACGATAACGGGCATGAAGAGCGACATGATGGAAAATCCCGTAGCTGCAACGCCTTCGCCGGTGGACACCACCGAATTTCCGGCTCCGGCGGTGAACTTCGAAGACATCAGGCGCGTTAGCGCACTTCCGCTTTGGATGGTAGCCGCTGCGCCGCCGCCGACCAAAAAGCCCATGATCCATTTCATCCATTCGTTATCGGCGGGAAAAACCGATGTCATTAAAAGTGTTCCCGCACCAACGGAGAGCGGCGTGGCAATGGTATCCAGCAGGTTATCAACGAAAGGAATGTAATATGCCAGCACTTCGGCCACAGCAGCCACGCCAAACGTAATAAGCGCCGGCACGGAACCCATCCAGGCGAAGTTATCGCCTAAAGGCAGAACTCCAAAATGGGAAGCAATCCCTGCGACCAAAAGCGGGATAAACACCCTGAATCCGGTACTGGCGGCCAACCCTATGCCGAGGGCAACGGCGCTGATTGTTTCGAAGTTCATTTCCATAGTTAAAACGCTAAATTATTGGTTATTTTTTCACTATTGAGCGTAAGGTTTGACTATTCCGTTTCAGTTTGGTTTAACGCCGCAGGCACCTCCCGCAGGTTCATCGTCGGAACGAACCCAAAGATCGGCAAACTCGTCGGGATGACGGCGAAATTTGGCCAAAATGTACGAGCACGAAGGAAGGACTTTGTAGTTTTTACTGCGGGCATATTTCACCATTTCGTCGAAAAGCTTTCCGGCGATCCCCTGCCCTTCCAACTCTTTTCGCACGCCGGTATGATAAGCGTTCAACACATTATCTTCGATGGCAAAATCGAGTTCGGCAATCTGGCGTCCCTCTTTTTCGATAAAGAAACTTCCGCGGTTTCTTTCGTCTATTCTCAATTGAATCTCCATAAATTTCGTTATTTAATCAATAAAATCGTCTTTGGTGTAACGCACGAAATCTTCGCCGCGCTCCTTGTCGTAAAAATGCACAACACGCTGAGGCAAAGATATATCAATATGATATTTGTTGAATTTATCGTATATTTTAAATCGTATTTCGCTTTTGAGATTTTCCACCCTGAAAACATTCCGGCTCCAGAAATAAACGGTGAAAAGCAATGTTGAACTGGAAAAATCGTTGAACCGCACAAATGGCGCCGGTTGTTTTAAAATGCCGTCCACCTCGTCTATCACCTCCAACAGCAGTCTTTTAACCAGATGCGCATCGGAATCGTATCCTGCGCCCACCGATACTTCAAAGCGCGAGCTCTCGTTGCTGTGCGTCCAGTTGATGATCCTGTTTTTGGTGATCAGCGTATTGGGCAGCAGGATATATTTATCGTCACGCGTGAGTACCTGCGTTGTGCGCAAGTTGATGGTTAGTACCTGACATACCAGCCCGTCCACGTCAATCACATCGCCCACCTTTATGGATGAATCGGCCAGAAGCACGATACCCGACACAAAATCGCTGAACAGGTTTTGGAGTCCCAAACCAACGCCGACCAACAGCGCAGCCGATCCGCCCAGAAGCAACGTTAGCCGCACTCCCAGCACGTCCAGCGACCACAGGAAAGCGATAACAATAATCACATAACGGGTTAAACTAAACAACGAATAGCGTTTGCCGGCATCAATCCGTTTATTCTTCATAAAACCTCTTTTCATCAAATAGATGACAAACGAGGTGATGAGAATAATGAGCGCTACCGCAATTAAATCCCATACGGTAATGGAAAATTTTGCCGTCTGAATGATTTTTTGCTCGAAAAAGCCTTCGGTTTGCGCCGTGTGTTCGATCTTATCTTTCGCCTTTTCAAGCAGCGAAAGCGTGTCGGTTTGAATGAAAGCAGCCAGATTCATCAATTTTCTTGCAATTTTGTATATTCAAAATTAATAAAAAACATTGATATCTTCAATTCTCACTAAAAAAATCAACCGTTTACATGGCGGTTTTTGTATCTTTGGAGAAAAATCAAATGTAAATAAACATCAATTATGAAAAAAGGAATTCTTTTAATGATAGCCGCTTTGGCGTTTATTTCGGTGTACGCGGCAAAGGTTGATACGGTGAGTGTGCCGAGCCCATCCATGCAAAAAACGATAAAAACGGTGGTGATCACACCCGACACGTACAACAGGCAAAAGTCTGTGCCGGTGATCTATTTGTTGCACGGTTACAGCGGAAATTACGGCAGTTGGGTGAACGATTTTCCCGTGGTGAAGGAACTCGTCGATCGCTACGGAGTGCTGATCGTTTGTCCTGA
>JAQVEB010000071.1 GCA_028698105.1 Petrimonas sp.
TAATTTTAGGCAGTTATGTTCCTCTTCTTTAAGGCGTTGAAATTCATTAATCAAGTATATCTGAAATTCGGGACTTAGCCACATCGCAAAGTGAAAAGCGATGTCTTTATGAGCATAAGTACCACCATATCGCCCCGATTTCACAAGCATACCTACAGCGTTTGTTCTGTCTATCCATTGACCAACGGACATTATAAATCTATTGGTACCTGCCTCTTGCCCAATTACCCCGAATTCGGGGTAATTAAAATCGGGATTGTTTACTCGCTCCCATACTCCCAAATATTCTAACGTGTTTTTATTGGTAATCCATTTCCCTATTAATCCACTGCCTTCCTTGAAAGAAACTGTCATATCCGTTAAACTGATATAGTCAGTGTTCTTTTGATTAATGACTGTAATTGAGGCTTCCTTGACTTGTAAAATTCTTCCTTTTGCCATAAATATTCAGAATAAATCACAAATTTATAAAAAAGAAAAGAATAACGGTTGCTTATCCGATTACTCTCCCTTTAATTCTTTCTTGTGCTTTTTCCACGAAACAACTTACAAGAATTTAGTGAAGTGAAAAAGCAGTGGCGGCCAACACGTAAATATCCGCAATCTAATTGCGCATATCCACCCAAATTCAGGTTGCTTTGCGCAACTTTTTGCGGTGAAAACAATGCGCGATACTGATTTTTGCGAAAGGTATATAATTTTTTTCACTCACAAAAACATACTCAGGAAAACTATGCCATTTGCAAGTTCTTATTACTCACTTAAAGCTTTTTCTTCCAATTTCTTTTTCCGCCAGATCTGCCACGAATTTACCAGGTTCTGCCACAATACGTACAATCCCGGGCCGAGTGAGGAGAGCGGGTTCAGGTAGGTTTGCGAAAGCCATATAGCCAGCACGGTGTTTTTTTGCCCGAGACTTTGGCCTCCGGCCACGGTTTTACCGAAACGCGAACCGATCTTGCGCCCGAAACCGAACTGCAGCAGACAGATCACAAGTGTCACCGCACCGATTATGATTTCGAGGGTGTATGTTCCGTCGTTTTGCGCGATCACGAAATTGGTTACGTTCCCGATAACGATGGTGAGGGCCACGGCCCACAGGTAAAACGAAACAATTTGCGCCGAGCGTACTTTCCGGTAGATTTTCGGCGATATTTTTGCAAGGAGCAGCGCCGCCACGAACGGCACGATGAGTATCGGCATCACTTTCTGGAAAATGTACCAGAACGATGCGCCAAACGAAACCGTTTCGCCCGTATTGCCGATAAAAGAGAGGAAAAGCGGCGCCATAAAGGCAACCAGCAGGTTGCTGACGATGGTATATGCTGCCACGGTGGCGATGCTCCCATCGAGGATACCCGCCACAACCGGTGCGGATGTGGCCGTAGCCGTGAGCACACAGATCATGGCCGCTTGCGCGAGGATTTCGTTGAATGGCCGCAGGATAAGATATATAAGCGCACTTCCCACGTATTGAATGGAGAGCAGAATGTAATGGAACCTGGTGAGTTTAACCTGATCCCATGTAACCCGGCAGTAGGTGATGAAGAGCATCAACGATAACAAGTAGGGGATAAAAGGCGAAAACACCGATAACCACCGGTGGAACGTTATCCCGAGTATCATCGCGATGGGGAGGAGGTATTTTTCTAAGAAATTCTGCATCATCAATTGTTATTCGGTTGAAATTCTATTGTAATTCAATAGTTATTCAATTGTTTAGTAAAGTTTTAAAAAAAACTCATCAATGTTTCAATTGCCACGGGTTTCAACCCGTGGGTCTAAAGAGTCAAAAGAAAGGCTTTAGCCAAAATTTATATTGTACTCAATTTGGGCTAAAGCCCGTTGCTGTGGCTAACTCTCAATCCACGCCTTAAACAGGCTGTGTAAAAAACATCACAACAGTATCAATTTGTCATTCCGACGATAGGAGGAATCTCTGTTTGTCATAAATGATAGACTCTTCACTCCGCAAAGCTGCGTTCAGAGTGACAAAAAGACATCAGATTTTCATTTTTACACAAGCTCTAAAAGGCGCGGCAATTGAAGTTGGAATATGCCAATTGCCTAACTTTAAGTACTTATTTTTTAAACTTTACTCAGTTGAATATTTCACCGATTGGAACGATCATTCAACTACACTACGAATTACGCGAAGCGAATATCTACTGAATTTCCAGTGAATATCAATCGTTGTCAGTTGTAATAATTTCCCGGATTCGTGGATGTGTCCGATTCGCGGAACTTATCGTAAAATTCAATTTCTATTTGCCATTGTTTCCTCCCGATCACAAGATCGCGGATAAATTCTTCGATCTCCGGCAGGAAATCCACCATCGGGTATTCCGACACGTTGTGCCCGTTTTTTTCCATGATGTAAAACGTGAACGGGAAGCCGTATTTTGTAAATTGCTTCGCAATGGATTCGGAACCGAAAACGCCTACATTGAAAAGCCGCACGCTTTTAAACGGAACCAGTTTATCGGCATCGCCGTGAAAGAAAAGGGTGGGAGCGGGTTTGGTCTTATAATCGGGAGCGCCTTCGCGGCTGTATATGGAACCGGCAAACGCGATCACTCCGGCGTAACGGAACGATGGGGGAAGCACTTGTGCGGATGCGAAACCGTTGCTTCTCTCGTAGTCGGCTTGCAGAACGGTCATTGCGCCGGCGCTTGAGCCGCTGATGATGATTTGCGCCGGATCAATACGCAGTTCTCCGGCGTTTTTCAGCAGGTAATTGGTGGCCGAGAAAAGGTCTTCTACAGCCATGGCGATCGCGCGACGCAACGGTTTTTGATTTAAAATGCTGGGCGCTTTTTGTCCTTTCATGCCCAGACGGTAGTCAATAGATGCGACCGTAAATCCTCTTTTGGCGAAGTAGTTGAAATAATCGGTATATAGTTTCGCATCGCGCGTCCCTTCTTTGAAACCGCCTCCGAAAACGAATACCAGACACGGTTGTGCCTGTTGCGTGTAACCGGCATCGCGGTAAATATCCATCTTCAGTTCCCGGCCGTCTTTCACAGCAAACACTTTCGTGTCTTTTTGCACCGTTTGGGCAAAAAGAAATGCCGGCAGCAACAACGGCAGGATGATCCCAAATAAACGCTTGCGTCTCATATTTTCCGGTTGATAAATGCTGTTACAACTTTCATTGTTTCTTCTTTGGCACGGTCGTAATCATCGTTTTGGATGATTACATCGAATTGCGACGCAAAACTCATCTCGTATTCGGCTTTGGCCAGCCGGTTTTCGATCACCCGGGGCGAATCCGTGCCGCGTTTTTCAAGGCGATGGCGCAGTTCTTCAACCGAAGGCGGCATCACAAAAACACTCAATGCCTGTTCGCCGTATATTTTTTTGATGTTCAGGCCGCCTTTTACGTCTATGTCGAGCACCACATTTTTGCCTGCGGCAAGGATGCGGTCAACTTCGCACTTGAGCGTGCCGTAGAATTTGTCGGTGTAAACTTCTTCGTATTCAAGGAATTCGTGGTTGGCGATGCGTCGGCGAAATTCGTCGGGAGTGAGGAAATAATATTCCACACCGTCTTTTTCTTCTCCGCGGGGTAGCCGGCTGGTGGCCGAAACCGAGAATTGCAAATCCAATCCCTGTTCCAGCAAATAACGCACCAGCGTTGATTTACCGGCTCCCGAAGGCGCTGAAAATATGATCAATTTTGACATAGACGGTTATTTATATGACTACCGCACCGTTTATAAGACATTCAATATCTGTTCTTTTATCTGTTCCAGTTCGTCTTTCATTTGAACCACAATGCGTTGCATGCCGGATTGATTCGATTTTGAGCCGAGCGTGTTGATTTCGCGTCCGATCTCCTGCGTGATAAAACCGAGTTTTTTGCCTTGTGCGTTTTCATCGTCCATTGTTTCGATAAAATAATCCAAATGGTGGGCGAGGCGGCATTTTTCTTCGTTAATATCCAGTTTCTCAATATAGTAGATCATCTCCTGCTCGAACCGGTTTTTGTCGTACTCCAAGCTTTCCAGGTTTTTCAACCCTTCCAGAATTTTCGTTTTCACTTTTTCGATGCGTTCGGCTTCATAAGGTTCAACTTCCGATAGCAGAACGCGAATGTTTTCTATTTTCGCCTTCAATACCTCGGCAAGCATTTCGCCTTCCTGTTTGCGAAACGAATTAACCTCCGAAACAGCTACATCAATGGCTTTTTCGATTGTTTTCCACTCGTTTTCGTCCAATTCTTCGGTATCCTGCTTCATTACATCAGGCAACCGCATCAACACGCAAAACCAGTCTGTCGGCTCATCCACGCTGAGTTCGCCGGCTATCGCCTTTATCTCTTTGTGATACTGGCTCAATACGTTATGGTCAATTTTCGACGAAACATCTTTCGAGATAACTTCCACGTTGAAGTACAGATCAATTTTTCCGCGTTCCAGCGAGCGGGAAAGGTTGTTTCGCAGCGCGATCTCTTTTTCTTTGTAGATGATGGGGACACGCGTGAACAGGTCGAATTGCTTGCTGTTGAGCGAGCGAATTTCAATGGTTATCTTTTTATTCGGAAGTTCGGCAATGGCTTTGCCGTAACCCGTCATGGAATGTATCATTTTTCCAATTTTTTTGCAAAGGTACGCAATTTCGGGAAATTTTTGAGCGATTTAACTAATTACCGGGTCTAATTTCCGAGAATTGCCGCCGCCACGGCATTGGCCACCAGCGATCGCAAACGGATGGCATCGCCGCCGTCGTCGGGATGCGCACGGTTGGTGAGCAGGATCACGGCCGTGTCGTTATCGGGATCTATGACGATGGATGTTCCGGTGTAACCGGTGTGTCCGTATGTGTTGGGGCCGAACAGATCGCCGTTGTTGGAAGCATAAGCGGTGAAAACGTCCCATCCGGGCGTCCTTCCGAGCGTGGATACTGCGCGCGGAACCGTGCGCATGGCTTTCACGCCCAACGGACTGAGAATGCGTTTACCGTTGTATTCGCCGCCGTTTTGAAGCGCGGCGGCCAGAATTGCCAGATCGTTGGCATCGGAGAACAGGCCCGCATTTCCCGAAATTCCGCCGTTCATCACACGCGCCAGCGGGTCGTGAACGACGCCGCGCAATATCGAACCGTCGGGCTGCCGCTGCGTCGGTGCAACGCGTTTCAACGTTTCGCCGGTTGGTTTGTAATCGGTGTGCTTCATGCCGAGTACATCAAAAATGTTTTGCTTTGCAAAATCGCGCAAGCTTTGCCTGGTGATGGTTTCGATGATGCGTTGCAAGGTGATGTAATTGAGGCAGCTGTATTGGAAATCGGTTTCCGGTTCAAAATCGCGTTTCACCGTTGCGATGTGCTCGATGAGTCCGTCAGGATTGGGAGAACCGTATTTTTTCTCCAGTTCGCTCACCGGTGCATAGGGCGGCAAACCGGATGTGTGCGTCATTAAATCGAGAACGCGGATATCTTTTTTTCTTCCGGCGGAATCGGTCCATACCATGTAATTGGGTATAAACAAATTCACTTTGTCCAGCAGCCTTAACTCGCCGCGTTCGATCAAAATCATCGCGGAAATGGCTGTTGCTACCGGTTTTGTTACCGAAGCGAGGTCGAAAACCGTGTTTACATCCATCGGCACCGTCGAGGGAAAAATCTGTTTGTTGCCGTAGGCTTTCAGGTAAGCCATTTTTCCGTGGCGGACAACCGCCAGCACGGCGCCGGGAATTTCTTTATCGGCGATGGCTTTTTCGATCGCGTGGTCGGCATTTTCCAGCCGTTTGGAGTCCATGCCCACGCTTTCGGGAGAAACTTTGGGCAGTTGGGCGTTTATCTGTATCGCAAATGCGATGAATGCGGTTAAAAACAGGAATTTTCGGTTCATTTTTCTATTTTTCCGTTGAGTTGAAGTTTAGACTGATAATTATCAATATTCGAAGAATATTCCATATTTACGACGGGTTCGCTGAAGGTAAGAACGAACTTTTCGTTGTGCGGGCTTTCAATGTATCGCAACACAAGCTCCAGCTTATTGTCGGTTTTCCACGTGTAATTGCCGGCGACTTTAAACGGAGGCAGTCCGGTGAGATTCGCTTTGGCTCTGGCCGTGAGCGACGGGCCGTGACGCAGCGTTTCGCCTTCTGCCCATCCGGTATCGCTAAAGTTGAAATCGTACGAAGTCGTATCTTGTTTCAGGGTCATCGTGCAAACATTTCCGTTGAATTTCAACGATAATTCCTTAATATTAAGCGGATTTTCATTCAACGAAATTATTTTTCCGTTGATATTTTCCTGCAAAGGAGAAGTTTTGGCTTCGGTATAGGTGGGCAGCGACAGGTGAGACAAGCGGTCTTTGAGTTGTTGCTCCGGTTCTTTGTTTTCGGGAAGTTTTTCGTCTTTGAAAGCCGGAAGAAGATAATTCCACACCAAATTCAGTTCTTCCTGCATGTTGGATGCCTGCGCAGTGAGCACAATAACGGCATCTTTTTCAGGAAGCATAATGATGTACTGTCCGAAAGCGCCGTCGGCGCGGACGGCATGGTGCGTGGTTTGCCAGAACTTGTATCCGTAGCCCTGCGACCAATCGTCGGTATCCGAAATGTTTTCGGGTTTGGTTTCTATTTGTTTGGAAGTGGCATCGGCAACCCATTCCTGCGGCAAAAGCTGTTTTCCGTTCCATATACCTTTTTGCAGGTAAAGCAGCCCCAGTTTGGCCATGTCTTCGGTTTTTACGCGGATGCCCCAGCCGCCGGTATTGATCCCCTGCGGATTCACCTCGGAATCGGCGCCTTCAATGCCCAATGGATCAAAAAGACGTGGTTTGAGGTAATCAATGACCTTTTCGCCGGTTACTTTCTGCAAAATAGCCGATAGCATGAAACTTCCCGCAGAATTGTAAAGGAACACCGTTCCGGGTTCGTTTTCGATAGGAGCTGCCAGGAATGCTTTCACCCAATCGTCGGTTACGGTTACGGCAGGTTCCTGCGCTTGTCCTACCGACATGGTGAGCAAATCTTTCACGTCCAGTTCCGCAAGATACGGACTAACGGTATCGGGCAACGATTCGGGAAAGAACGACACCACTTTGTCGGTCAGTTTCAGTTTGCCTTCGGCAACGGCGAAGCCGATAGCTGTGGATGTGAAACTTTTGGATACGGAGTACATGGTGTGCTTCAGGTCGGCACGGTAGGGCGCCCACCAGCCTTCGGCTATCACTTTTCCGTGCCGGAGGATCATCATGCTGTGTATTTCAATGCCGTTGTTGTAAGCGCTGTCGGCAGCACCAATAAATTGCAGGATTCCTTCGGACGAAACGCCTTCAGCTTCGGGCGTGCTGCGCGGTAAAGCGGAAGAAGTTCCCGTTTGTTTTTGTTCTGTTTTTTGTGTGCAACCGCTTACGGCAAGCGTGACGATTGCGAAGAAAGCAATGTATAAGTTTCTCATTGTTGTACGGATAAAAAAGTTTGATTTTTCAAAATTACGAATAATTCCTGTATTTCATTCCGAAAACCATTTCAAATGTGCGATCACATCGTCTCGGAACAATAAGGCTTTATGTCTTCTTTTCAGGCAAACAACGCCTTTTTCGCCCAAACCGTTTGCGTGATCCCGCGAACGGAAAGATACAGAATAAACGATAGCCACAACCCGTTATTTCCCATTATGGGTGTGGTAATATAATAACAGGAGAAGAAAACAACGGCAGAGAATATCATCGCGTTGCGCATCTCTTTCGATGCCGTGGCGCCGATAAATATGCCGTCCCACAAAAAAGCGGCAAAGCCGGTTATGGGAATAAGAATAGCCCAGAACGTGAATTTTTTTGTTGCTTCAATTACCTGATTGTCATTGGTTAGAATGTGGAGAATTTGATTCGGGAAAAAGGTATAAAGCACTACCGATATCACACTTACGATCAATCCCCAAAAGAAGATCCGTTTCAGCATTAATTTGAGCATAACCGGATTTTTTGCACCAATGTAGCGTCCGGTAAGCGCTTCTCCGGCATACGCAAATCCGTCCATAAAATAAGAGAAGAGCATGAAAAATTGCATCAACAGCGCATTAACGGCAAGAATTATATCGCCCATCCCCGACGAAACAAACGTAAAAAATGTGGTTACCAAAGTCAGCAGGAAAGTACGCACAAACACATCGCCATTCACTCTGAAAAACAATTTTATGGCCATGCTGTCCATAATGGTTTCCTTGCGCACGTGTTTTCTGAGCCTGCCGTAATATTTCACCCAAAAGAAAACCGCGAGCGCGAGCGAAGAATATTGCGATAACATAGTTCCCAGGGCAATACCTTCGATCTTCATTCCGAAACCGAAAACGAACAGGAAACTTAATGCAATGTTCATCAGGTTATTGAATATGGATATCGTCATCGGTATTTTCGCATTCTGCATCCCGATAAACCATCCTTTGAAGGCATAGAGGCTCAATACGGCCGGAGCGCTCCAAACCACAATGCGAAAATAGGTTTCTACGTATTGTTTTGACTCCGGGCCCGATTTTATGAGGCTCAGCGCAAACTTCCCGATCGGGTATTGCAACAGCAAAATAAGCAACCCGATGGCGAGCCCTACGGCCAGCGAACGGATGAACACGTTCATCGTCTCGGTGAGGTTTCGTGCTCCGTAAGCCTGCGCAGCAAATCCGCTGGAACTCATCCGGATGAACCCGAAGTTCCAGTAGATCATATTGAAAATGTTGCTCCCCAGCGCAATAGCGCCAATGTAAACCGCGGAACCGAGGTGTCCTGCAATGGCGATATCAATCATTCCCAGTAGCGGGACGGTAATGTTGGTGATGATATTGGGAAGGGCAAGCCTGAAGATTTTTTTATCCATCGCGCAAAAATACTACAAATAACTTCTTTTAGAAAGCAGTCGCGGCATTCAATCGGTTTTTTCGAAAAAAAACGATAATTTTCCGTTTGTTTTATTTAGTTTTTTTTATCTTTGTCCGAACAATGAAATAGGACTTTTCCGATACACATACATAGAACCTAAATTATTTGTGCGGGCTTTAATCAAAACAACAATCAATATATGGATAAAATTCAGGAACTAACTTCGAAACTATACTCCGAAGGAGTGGAAAAAGGCAAAGAAGAAGCTGACAGAATTATTTCGGAGGCTAAAGCATCGGCAAACAAAATTGTGGAAGATGCAAAAAAACAAGCCGAACAGATCGTAGCAACCGCTCAGAAAGAAACAAACGAGCTGAAAACCAATACCGAATCGGAATTGAAACTGTATGCCTCGCAGGCGTCGGAAGCGTTAAAAACGCAAATCACCAACCTTGTTACCGATAATCTGGCTGCAACAAACGTTAAAAAAGCCATGGAAGACAAGTCTTTTATGCAGCAAATTATAGCAAAATTGGTGGAAAACTGGTCGAAAAACGAAAAGCTTACCGTAGGCGTAGAAAATGCCGATGAATTCAAAAAATATATTGCAGGAAACGCCAGGAATCTGTTGGACAAAGGATTGAAAATTGAATCCGTTAACGGAATTAAAACCGGATTCACGCTTTCTCCTCAGGACGGTTCGTATAAAGTGAAGTTCGGTGAAGACGAGTTCATTGAGTACTTCAAAGAATTCCTGCGTCCGCAAATTCAAAAGCTTTTGTTTTAAGAACCCGAAAACCATGGTATTCGACAAACAATATTATTATTTTGTTTCGGGCCTTCCCGATATTTTTTTCGACAGCAGCAAACTCCCGTTCACGGTAGAGGAATTCAGAGCTATGCTCGAGGATGTCTTGTCTCCAAAAGATAAAAAACTGATAGATAAATACTTCCTTAAGCACGACAACCATAATCTGATGGTATATCTGAAAGACAAGAATGCCAAACTGAAAGAAGAAGGAAGAATATCGGCAGAAGAAATAAAAGAAACCATTGATTCCGTAGCGGTTGATTTTCCGGTTCAGGATGCAAAAATCCCTTCATATTTCGAAGATTACATTCGTTTGTGGCTCGACGAAAATGCCCATACCGAAAACAAACTGTGGGAAGACCTCATGACGTCTTTCTACATGGATTACGGCATGGAATCAAAAAATTCGCTGGTTTCCCGTTGGTTTGAGCTGAATTTGAATATCGGAAACATCCTTGCCGCCATTTACAGCCGTAAATACGGCAGAGACGTGAACAGCTCGATCGTGGGAAACAACGAAGTGGCTCAGTTCATACGCGAGAATCCAAATGCACGCGATTTCGGCCTGAGCCGCGAACTCGATTATTTTGATAATTTACTGCGTTTATCCGAAGAAAACGATATTTACGAGCGCGAACGCAAAATAGACAAACTTCGTTGGGATTGGCTGGAGGAAAACACCGTTTTCGATTATTTCAATATCGAATATATTTTTGCATACCTGTGTAAGCTGCAAATACTGGAACGATGGGTGAGCCTGAACGCCGAAGAGGGCGAGCGCGTTTTTCGCGCGTTGATCAACAACCTGAAAGGCGAAGTGCCCATGCCCGAAGAATAACACAGCATAGAAAAACAAAACTACATATATGTCAACAAAAGGAACAGTAAAAGGAATTATAGCCAACCTGGTAATCGTGGAGGTTGATGGTCCGGTTTCGCAAAACGAGATCGCTTATATTGACCTGAACGAAACAAAATTAATGTCCGAAGTGATCAAAGTGATCGGGAAAAACGCCTACGTTCAGGTGTTTGAAAGTACACGCGGATTAACGGTGGGCGCTCCGGTGGAATTTGCAGGGCACATGCTCGAAGTGGTGCTCGGCCCCGGTTTGCTCGAACGAAATCTGGACGGGCTGGAAAACGACCTCGATAAAATGGACGGTGTTTTCCTGAAACGGGGACAATACACCTATCCGTTGGATGTGGAAAAGCTTTGGCAATTCAAACCCATCGCCGAAGCCGGCGATAACGTAACCGCCGGATCGTGGCTGGGCGAGGTGGACGAAAACTTTCAACCGCACAAAATCATGGTGCCGTTCACCATGAGGGGCAAATATAAGATAAAAAGCGTTGTGGGCGAAGGTGAATACAACGTGAATCACACCATTGCGGTAGTGGAGGACGAAAGCGGAAAAGAAACCGGGATTACCATGGTGCAAAAATGGCCGGTAAAAATTCCGATCACCGCTTACAAGGAAAAACCCAGGCCGTTTAAACTCCTCGAAACCGGCGTTCGCTCCATTGATACGCTGAATCCCATTGTGGAAGGGGGTACAGGCTTTATCCCGGGCGCTTTCGGAACCGGAAAAACCGTTTTACAGCACGCGATTTCCAAACAGGCCGAGGCCGACATTGTGATCATCGCCGCCTGCGGCGAGCGTGCCAACGAAGTGGTGGAAATCTTCACCGAGTTTCCCGAACTGGAAGACCCGCACACCGGACGCAAACTGATGGAACGTACCATTATCGTGGCAAATACATCCAACATGCCTGTGGCAGCACGCGAAGCGTCGGTTTACACGGCGATGACCATCGGCGAATATTACCGCGCCATGGGCTTGCGCGTGCTGATGATGGCCGACTCCACATCGCGTTGGGCGCAAGCGCTTCGCGAGATGAGTAACCGCCTGGAAGAACTGCCCGGCCCCGATGCATTCCCGATGGACTTATCGGCGATTATCTCCAACTTCTACGGAAGGGCGGGCTACGTGATCCTGAACAACGGCAAAACGGCCTCCATCACGTTTATCGGAACCGTATCACCTGCCGGCGGTAACCTCAAAGAACCGGTTACGGAAAATACCAAAAAAGTTGCCCGTTGCTTCTACGCACTGGAGCAGGAACGCGCCGATAAAAAGCGCTATCCGGCTATCAACCCTATAGAATCGTATTCCAAATACATCGAATATCCCGAATTCGAAGAATATATTTCGGAACATATTTCGGATGACTGGACAACCAAGGTGAACGAGATCAAAACCCGCTTGCTGCGCGGTAAGGAAATCTCTGAACAAATCAACATTTTGGGCGACGACGGCGTGCCGGTGGACTATCACGTTACGTTCTGGAAATCGGAACTGATTGATTTTGTCGTGCTTCAGCAGGATGCATTCGACAAAATTGATGCCGTAACGCCCATTGAGCGCCAGCAGTATATTTTGGATATGGTTGTGGATATTTGTCGCACCCCGTTTGAGTTCGATAATTTCAATAATGTGGCCGATTATTTCA
>JAQVEB010000072.1 GCA_028698105.1 Petrimonas sp.
TAGCGCGTATCGCTCCGTTTTTCATCAGTGCGTACCCAAATGCAGGGTTGCCCAATCAGTTGGGCGAATACGACGAAACACCCGAAAAAATGGCATCGCAAATCCGCGAGTTTATCGATGAAGGTTTGGTAAACATTATCGGCGGTTGTTGCGGAACCACACCAGCTCACATTGCGCAGTACGTGAAGTTGGTGGAAGGCAAAACGCCGCACAAGCCCGCTCCCGAACCGCAATATTTGCATTTGTCAGGCTTGGAAGAATTGAAAATTACGCCCGAAATCAATTTCGTAAATATCGGCGAGCGGTGCAACGTTGCCGGTTCGCGCAAGTTTTTGCGGTTGATAAAGGAAAAAAAATACGATGAGGCGCTGGACATTGCCCGCAAACAGGTGGAGGATGGCGCGCAAATCATCGACGTAAATATGGACGAAGGATTGCTCGATGGCGCAGTGGAAATGACCAATTTCCTCAATTTGTTGGCATCCGATCCCGATGTGGCGCGCGTTCCGCTGATGATAGATTCTTCGAAATGGAGCGTGATCGAAGCCGGACTCAAATGCACGCAGGGCAAGTGCATCGTCAATTCCATTTCGCTCAAAAACGGCGAAGAAGAGTTTTTGAAACAGGCGAAACTGGTGCAATCTTACGGCTCGGCGGTTATTGTGATGGCTTTCGACGAAACGGGACAGGCAGCCTCTTACGAGCGCCGGATCGAAATTTGCGAACGAGCTCACAAACTGCTCGTTCACAACGGTTTCGACTCAAAAGATATTATTTTCGACCCCAACATCCTCGCCATCGCCACCGGAATGGATGAGCACCGAAACTACGCGGTGGATTTCATCGAAACCGTGCGATGGATCAAGGAAAACCTGCCGCACGCCAAAGTGAGTGGCGGCGTGAGCAACCTGTCGTTTTCGTTTCGCGGCAACAATTACATTCGCGAAGCGATGCACTCGGTTTTCCTCTATCACGCCATCCGCGCGGGAATGGATATGGGAATCGTGAATCCGGCGCAATCGGTTATTTATGAGGATATTCCCGCCGACGAAAAAGAGTTGGTGGAAGATGTCGTACTCAATCGTCGCGACGATGCACCCGAACGATTAATGGAACTCGCCGAACGGTTGAAAAACCAAAAAACGCCCGAAACCGAGCAAGTGAAAGCGCAGGAATGGCGTTTGCTGCCCCTTGATGAACGCCTGAGCCACGCGTTGGTAAAAGGCATCAACGATTTTATGGAAGAAGACATCGCCGAGGCGCTTTCCGTTTATCCGCGCGCGGTGGATGTTATCGATAAACCGCTGATGGCGGGAATGAACGTGGTGGGCGATTTGTTCGGCTCGGGCAAAATGTTCCTTCCACAAGTGGTGAAAGCAGCGCGTACGATGAAAAAAGCCGTCGCCATTCTTCAGCCCACCATCGAAGCCGAAAAATCGGCAGGCGAATCGCAAAAAGCCGGGAAAATTGTACTGGCAACCGTGAAAGGCGATGTGCATGACATTGGTAAAAACATCGTTTCCATTGTGTTATCGTGCAACAATTACGAGATTATCGATTTGGGCGTGATGGTTCCGCCCGAAAAAATCATCGAAACCGTGCGTCGTGAAAAACCGGATATGGTGGGATTGAGCGGACTAATCACGCCCTCGCTCGAAGAGATGTCCATCGTTGCCGAAGAGATGGAAAAAGCCGGATTTTCGATGCCGCTCCTCATTGGCGGAGCCACCACATCCAAGCTGCACACGGCGTTGAAAATTGAACCGAAATACAGTCAAGGGCCGGTGGTGTACGTAAAAGACGCGTCGCAAAGTCCGTCGGCGGTAGCCAATTTGATAAACGCCGAAACCCGCCATGAATATGTAGGAAAAGTGCGCGAAGAATACCTCGCGTTGCGCGAAAACTGTTCGGAAAAGAAAGTGGAGTTGCTTTCGTTGAACGAAGCGCGCGAAAATGCTTTCAAAATAGATTGGGAAACGTTTGAAACCAATGTGCCGAAAGTTACCGGCCGCGTGGTGCTGAACGATATTAAAATACGGGATATTTTGCCGTACATTGATTGGAAATTTTTTTTCCATTCGTGGAATTTGTCGGCGAAATTTCACACCGTTACCAATGTGAGTATGTGCGGTCATTGTCGGGCTGAGTGGCTGATGGGCTTTCGCGAAGACGAACGCGAACGGGCACAAGAAGCCGCTAAATTATACGACGATGCGCAGGAAATGTTGCAGCATTTTATAGATTTGGACGCCGAATACCTAAAAGCGGTTTTTGGAATTTACGAAGCTTATAGTGAAAACGATACGATTTTTATTGATGGAAAACCTTTTCCGCTGCTTCGTCAGCAAAAGAAATCCGATAAAAAAGAGTACCTTTGTTTGAGCGATTTTGTGGCGCCCAAAACATCGGGTAAAAAAGATTACGTGGGCGCGTTTGCCGTAACCGGCGGAGCCGGAGCGGACGAATTGCTTCGCAAATACGAAAATGAAGGCGATGAATATTCGGCGTTACTGATGAAATCGTTGCTCGACCGCCTTGCCGAAGCCGCCACCGAATGGCTGCACACCGTTATTCGTAAGGATTATTGGGGTTATGCGGCGGACGAAAATCTAAGCGTGGCCGAAATGTTCGCCGTAAAATATCGCGGTATTCGTCCGGCGGTGGGCTATCCGTCCATTCCCGACCAATCGGTAAATTTTCCGCTGCACGAAATGCTCCGTTCCGATGAAATCGGTATTTCGCTTACCGAAAACGGCGTGATGTATCCTAATGCATCCGTGAGTGGGTTATTTTTTGCGCATCCGCAATCGAAATACTTCGCTATCGGCGAAATTTCGGAATCGCAAATGGAAGATTACGCCGAAAGAAAGGGCGTTGAAGTGAAAGATGTAAGGAAGTTTTTATTGGCGAATTTGCAATAATAAATATTACAAAGATGAAAAGGTTTCTATTGGTATTGGTTACAATTTTGGTCGTTGCGTATGTAGCTTTGGTAATTATTGCGCTGACCGATATTTTGAGTGATAATCCTTTTGAAAATTATCGATTATTGATTGTGATTGGAGGTTTGGTTGTTTTTGCTATTGCAGGAAAAATATACAAGAGGCTTCTTTCAAAGGAAATTTAAAATAAAAATAGAGATGAGAGGTTTTGGTAGCGATAACAATTCCGGTGTGCATCCGCGTATTTTACAGGCAATTTCCAATGCAAACACCGACCACACCATCGCCTACGGCGACGATGATTGGACTCGGCGTGCCGAGAACGTTGTAAGAGAATTATTGGGAGAAAAAGATATTGAGCCGATGTTCGTTTTTAACGGAACGGGCGCCAACGTTATCGCCTTGCAAGCGTGTACGCTGCCGTTTCACAGCATCATTTGCGCATCCACAGCGCACATCGCGGTGGATGAATGCGGTTCGCCCGTGAAATTGACCGGCGCATCGTTGAAAGAAATTTCCACGCCCGACGGCAAACTTACGCCCGATCTGGTGCGCCCGCATTTGCACGGTTTCGGTTTCGAGCATCATTCGCAACCGAAAGTTATTGCCGTATCGCAAACTACGGAGTTAGGCACAGCTTACACACCCGACGAACTGAAAGCGCTTGCCAATTTAGCGCACGAACACGATATGTACCTTTTTGTGGACGGCACCCGCATTGCCAACGCTTGCGCGTATCTGAACGTTTCGCTTCGCGAAATGACGGTGGATTGCGGTGTGGATATTTTCACGCTCGGTGGCACGAAAAACGGTTTGATGATGGGCGAAGCGCTCGTGGCGTTGCGGAAAGAATTGTCCGAAAACCTCAAATATTACCGCAAGCAAACCACGCAACTGTATTCTAAAATGCGGTTTATTTCGACACAATTTATCCCCTATATCAGCGAGAACATCTGGTTGGAAAATGCAACGCATTCCAACGCCGCCGCACAAAAATTAGCCGAACAAATGCGGGAGTTGAACGTTGAGATAACCCAGGACGTGGAGTCTAACGAAATTTTCTTTATTGCTCCAAAAAACATTACCGATAAGCTGCTGGAGAAATATTTCTTTTATCCGTGGGATGAATCACGGAATGAATGGAGGCTTGTCTGCTCGTGGGATACGTCTGAAAAAGATATCAATGATTTTGTCGATTACTTGAAACTCCTAACTTCTTAATTTCTAATTTCTAATTTCTAATTTCTTTACTATTATGTTTGATTTTTTAGACGTTTACCCCTGGCTTTTGCCCATTATGATATTTTCCGGACGAATTTTCGACGTATCGCTCGGTACGTTACGTATCATTTTCGTATCGAAAGGCGAGAAGTATTTAGCTCCCATTATTGGCTTTTTTGAAGTGTTCATTTGGGTGGTTATTATATCGCAGATACTTACGCGCGCCAACGATTTGGTGGCTTATTTGTCGTACGCCGCCGGATATGCTTCGGGAAATTACGTGGGCATTCTTCTGGAGCAACGCATTGCCTACGGCATTGTATTGTGCCGTATTTATACGCAAAAAAACGGAATGGAACTGGTGCAGATACTTAATAAAATGAATTTTGGCGCAACGATGACGCACGGAGAAGGTTCTACCAACGAGGTGGATATCATCGAAACAGTTATAGATCGCCAGCAGATGAAAACGCTTGAGCGTACGCTTACCGATTTCGACCCGAATATTTTTTATGTCGTGGAAGATGTGCGAACCAAACTAAACGGTATTTTCCCGAAACGGAGAACCATTTTATCGCGCTGGAGATTAGGCAAATAGGGTGATGCGAATTCCAATTCGCTTGTTCCGGTTTTACACCAGATTATTGACCGTTCCTTTCCACGAACAGCCCAAACAGTACAACACCGATGTATCAAATCCATCCAACGATTCGTTTTCGTGAACCGGATGGATTTTCTTGTCTTCGGTAACGGTCACCACTAATCTTTCGCCTGCGGCGTTAAGCAGGTAAAACCGGCGGATTTTGCATTGGGGGCATAATAAATTCTTCATTTTTGGGTTGTGAGCAGCGGTTAATAATCCGTACTATGTAAATCGCAACTTAGTCTAATAGTCTATCAGTCTTTTGTCGTCTGTCTTTCCTCTTGATTCTTTGTCCTGAATTTTTGCTTCCTGCCATATTTCTTCCATTTCCTCCAACTTCATGTCTTTGAGCGAACGGCCTTGTTCCTTCACTTTCTGTTCCATGTAATTGAAACGATAAATGAATTTCTGGTTGGTTCGTTCCAACGCATTATCGGGATTCACTTTATAAAGCCGGGCAGCGTTAATGATGCTGAAGAGCACGTCGCCGAATTCCTTTTCGGTTTTTTCTTCGTCTAAATTTTCAATTTCGGCTTCCAATTCGCCGATTTCTTCTTTTACTTTATCCCACACATCGTGACGTTTGTTCCAGTCGAAACCCGAGTTACGGGCCTTATCCTGAATGCGGTACGCCTTCACGAGCGAAGGCAACGACGCGGGAACGCCCTCCAGAACGGTACGGTTTCCGCCTTTTTCTTTTAATTTGATCTGTTCCCACGATTTTTCGACAAAACTTGCCGAGTCGGCATGTGCATCACCGAACACGTGCGGATGACGGAAAACGAGTTTATCGCAAATGGCGTTGCACACATCGGCAATGTCGAACGATTGCTTTTCTTCGCCGATTTTGGCGTAGAAAACCACGTGTAAAAGCAAATCGCCCAGTTCTTTTTTTATTTCGGCGTTATCGTTGTTGATGATGGCTTCCGCGAGCTCGTACGTTTCTTCGATGGTGTTTGCCCGAAGGCTTTCGTTGGTCTGCGCATGGTCCCACGGACATTTTTCACGCAGTTCGTCCATGATGTCGAGCAGTCGCCCGAAAGCTTCGAGTTTTTGTTGTCGGGTGTTCATATATAGAGAATAAAATTGAGAAAGATTGAATAAGATTGAGAGAGATTGAAAGCGGGCTGCCTGTCATCAATCTTTCTCAATCTTATTCAATCTCGGTCAATCTGAAAAGAATCATTTCTTAAAATTCCGTAATCCGGTTTCGAGGAAATTCACGTAGTTATCAACGCTCTCGTCGAAAGCGTGCGACGGTGAAAGCGGCTTCCCTTCGTGATCCAGCACAACGTAGTACGGTTGCGACTGTGTTCCGAACTTGTGGCGTTGCAGATAACTCCATTTATCGCCCACGGTTTTCAGTTTCGATGTTCTGCCGCCCTCTTCCACTTCAATTATCTGCGGAAGTTTGGCGCGTTCATCAACCATCAGTACGATGAAAACGAATTCATCTTCGATGAGGTTTTTCACACGGTCATCCGCCAGTACGGTTGCATCCATTTTGTGGCAATTCACACAGCCATGTCCGCCGAATTCCAGCAGAACGGGTTTTCCGGTTTGAGCCGCATACGCCATTCCTGCTTCGTAATCGTTGAATTTCTGCGAGATGGATTTGTCCATCAGTTTAAAATCCTGGGTTGACATCGGCGGAAGGATAGAACTGATCGGTTTCAGCGGTGCGCCCCAAAGTCCGGGGATCATGTAGATGGCAAATGCAAACGAGAATATCGCCATGAACAGGCGTGGAATGGTAACGTGCGGAATATCGCTGTCGCCATGGAACTTCAGTTTCCCAAGCAGATAGAATCCGAGGATGGCGAAAAGTACGATCCATACTACAAGGAATACATCGCGATTGAGAATTCCCCAGCCGTTGGACAGATCGGCCACGGATAAGAATTTCATGGATACCGCCAGCACGATAAATCCGAGCACCACTTTCACTGAGTTGAGCCAGCTTCCCGATTTCGGCAATGTCTTTAACCAGGTAGGGAAAATGGCGAACAATACGAACGGAATGGCCAACGCGATGGCAAATCCGAGCATCCCGAACGTGGGCGCCAGGTAATTCCCTTGCGTGGCGGCGTCAACCAAAAGCCATCCGATAATGGGGCCTGTGCACGAAAATGAAACCAGCGCCAGCGTAAACGCCATGAAGAAAAGGCTGATGATGCCGGTTGTGCTGTCCACTTTGCTGTCCATTTTGTTTGTCCACGATGCCGGAAGAACCATTTCGAACGCGCCAAGGAACGATATGGCAAAAACAAGGAGCAATGCGAAGAAGATGAGGTTGAAAACGGCGCTTGTGGCCATTGTGTTAAGCGCGCTTGCACCGAAAATGGTGGTAATGAGCAGCCCTAAAACAACGTATATAACCACAATGGATAACCCGTATATCAGGGCATCGGAAAATGCTTTTTTGCGGCTTTTCTTGTTGCGGTTCAAAAAGAAACTTACGGTAATGGGAATCATTGGCCACACGCAAGGCGTCAACAAAGCGGCGAAACCCCAGAGCAATCCTTTCAGGAAAATGCTCAGCAGCGATGCTTCCGAGTTGTCGTTTCCGGCGCCGAAGGCTTTCAGTTCTTCGGTTACGGGAGTCCATAATACATCCGAATCAACCGGAGCCGATGTCTTTGCGACGGCAGTTGCCGAGCTATCCACAGCGATCGGTTCGAGTGGGACAATCGGAGTGCCTGCTTCCGGCTCTTTGGATGCCGAAGCAACCGTTACGGTTTTGGGAAGATCAGCCGATGCGAACGAAAAATCGGTAGGCAGCGGCGGAGTACAACTCTTGTCGTCGCACGCCTGAGCACGTACATCGCCGGCGAGTGAAAAATTGGTTTTATCGGTAACTTTGATACGTTGAACGAATTTGGCGGAATTAGCGAAGGTTCCGATGTCCATTCCGAAAACATCATCAAACTTCACCGTTGCTTGCTTACCCACCGCGTGAAAATCGCCGATGGCTTCGGCGCCTTTTATTTCGTCGAAACTCAGCGCAGTGGGAAATGGGCCGTTATCGGGGATTTTTGAGTCGTACATGTGCCAGCCTTGTTGTATGGTGGCATCGGCTACTAATTCTATTTCGCCGTTTCCTTTATCCTGCAAACTGAATTTCCAACTGATGACATTTTGCGAGAATGCCTGGAACAGGATAAAAAGCAAAAATAAAGAAGTAATGGTTCTTTTGAGATTCATTTTTTTGTGGTTTGCTGTTTTAACGTGCAAAGATACGAAAAAGTTGGGCGAAATTCCGACTATTGGGTCAGTAATAAATAGAAATAATCATGTATTGATTTAACTTATAATAAATTAAGCGCATAAAGAAGATATTATGCGCTTGGTGTTTTATTTCCTTTACCTACTATTTTAGAGGTGATGCAAACCATTTCTTTTTAAACCAAAACGCCACGTTGACCAATGCGATCATTACGGGAACTTCGACCAGCGGGCCGATCACAGCGGCGAATGCTTCGCCGGAACTGATGCCGAAGATAGCGATGGCTACGGCAATGGCAAGCTCGAAATTGTTGCTGGCAGCCGTGAACGATAGGGTGGTGGACTGCTCGTAATTGGCTCCCGCTTTTTTGCTCATAAAAAAAGATGCCACAAACATGATAACAAAATACAGAATAAGCGGAATGGCAATACGAACCACATCGAGTGGGAGTTTCACGATGTACTCTCCTTTCAGCGAGAACATTACGAAAATAGTAAACAATAACGCGATAAGCGTAAACGGACTGATCTTTGGAACAACATTGCGGTTGTACCAACTTTCGCCTTTTGTTTTCACAAAAATGTACCGGGTGAGAAATCCGGCAAACATGGGAATTCCCAGATAAATGAGTACACTTTTGGCAATTTCGGCCATGGTGATATTCGCTACCGAATCGTTGGTGGGCAAACCGAACCATCCGGGCAGAACGGCAATGAAGAAATACGCGTACAACGAAAAGAAAAGTATCTGAAAGAGCGAGTTAAAGGCGACTAATCCGGCTGCATACTGGCGGTCGCCGTGAGCAAGGTCGTTCCACACGATAACCATTGCAATGCATCGTGCCAGCCCGATAAGGATAAGCCCGTACATGTAATCAATGTTGAATTGCAGAAAAATGATCGCAAGGAAAAACATCAGCACAGGCCCGATAATCCAGTTCTGCACCAGCGACAAGCCCAGAATTTTGGTGTTCTTGAAAACATCGCCCAGGTCTTCGTATTTCACTTTCGCCAACGGCGGATACATCATAATGATCAACCCGATGGCGATGGGGATATTGGTCGTCCCGACAGACAGCGAATTCCAGAAATCCGCGATGGCAGGAAACAACCACCCCGAAAAAACGCCAACGAGCATGGCCAGAAAAATCCAGACGGTAAGATAACGATCGAGAATTTTTAGTTTTGCTTTCATACGTTTAAAGTTGAATTCCGATTTTTTTGAGGATAAAAAGCATCACAAAGTAGGCTATGATCATTACTGCGAGCGACGTGACGAGCGACACCCAGAAATTAACGTTTTTATGGATCATTGCCGGAAAAAGAATGAAGAACAGCAACGAAGGAATTACCATCCAGAAAACTCCCTGCGAGAGATCGGCAACCTGTTTGACATCCTTTGTATCGAGATACAGCCAGATGATGGCCAGCAACGATACCAACGGAACGGAAGCGAGGATGCTTCCGAGCATTGTGCTGCGTTTGGATATTTCGCTGATCGCTACAATTATAACAGACGATAACAGCACTTTAATGATGTAGTACCACATGGTTTTTGTCAGTTTATGACGGACGGTTTTATTTCTTCGTCGTAAAATTTCCTGAAAGCTACGCTTATCTCATCGCGAACGCGACGGAATTCGCTCATAACGAACTCATCCGTTCCTACGGCTTCGCTCGGGTCTTCGAACCCGATGTGCAGGCGGTGTCTCACTTTTCCGGTGAACATGGGGCAGGTCTCGCTGGCTCCGCCGCATACGGTGATCACGTAATCCCACGCATCGTTGAGGTATTTATCCACCGGATCCGATGTGTGCCGGCTGATGTCCACACCTGCTTCCGCCATCACTTCCACGGCTTTTGGATTCACTTTGCCGCTTGCCTGCGTTCCTGCGGAACAAACGGTGATATTCGGGTCGAATGATTGCAGGAAACCGTGTGCCATTTGGCTTCGGCAACTGTTTCCGGTGCAAAGAATTAAAATTTTCATACGATAAAATGTTTAGCTGTGATTATTAAATATATGTGATAAAATCTTGTCATCCGATTTATAAAATGATATTGAAAACGTATCCTGAAATGATGATGGCTATGATCAGAAATCCGAAAAAATACGCCATCAGTTTCCACGTCATAACTTTTTTCAGCAACATTGCTTCAGGCAACGAAAGCGCGATAACCGACATTATAAAGGCCAGCGCCGTACCGATAGGAACGCCTTTATCTACCAACGCCTCCAATACGGGCACAACCCCAGCGGGGTTCGCATACATGGGCGCTCCCAGTATAACGGCCAATGGTACGGCAAACGGATTTTGTTTACCGATATAAGCCTCGAAAAATCCCGTCGGAACAAAACCATGAATGACTGCTCCAACTGCAATACCGATTAAAATGTACAAAAAAACCGCGTGCACGATGTCCCATGCTCCGCGAACAACTCCGGGAAAACGCTGTGCTAAAGTAAGCTTCTCCGCATCGGATGCTTCGGTTTCGATAACCGGTTGCTGCATTACCTGTTTTACCCAAGGCGACAGCAAAGGTTCCAGTTTCATCTTCCCAAGCACATATCCGCCCACCATCCCGAGTATCATGCCGCTGATCAGGTAAACCGTAACCATTTGCCATCCGAAGGAACCCCAAAGCATGGCGATGGCAATTTCGCTTATCAGCGGCGAACTGATCAGAAATGCAAACGTAACGCCAAGCGGAATGCCGCCGCGCACAAACCCGATGAACAACGGGATTGACGAACAGGAACAAAATGGCGTGACGGCTCCCAGCAAAACGGCGAAAAAATATTCCAATCCGTAGAGTTTTTTGCGCGAAAGATAATCGCGCACTTTTTCCACGGGAAAGTACGAGTTTATGTATCCCATCACAAAAGTGATGAGGAACAGCAGCAACGTAATTTTAATGGTGTCGTAAATAAAAAAATTGAGTGCTGCTCCCCAATGAGAAGCAGGATTTAAGCCTAAAACAGAATAAACCAACCAATCGGCAAAAGATTGTAACATATCAAAAAATAATTCTAAGTGTATAATAAATGCCTACTCCAATAAAAATAACAGCTACGAACATGCTCAACCATTTTTCAAACTTCTGCATTCCGGTATAGAATTTTCCGATACCTGAGATGCTGTACGCCAAAATCCAGGCAACAACAATAATGGGGAGCGCCGTTGCAAACGCGAAAATAACGGGTAAGAAATACCCGCCTGTTTTGGCTGCCGACATCGGGATGAGCATCCCGAAATAAAAAACGCTGCTCGTGGGACAAAATGCCAAAGCGAAAAGTATGCCGAGCATAAAAGCGCCCCAACTTCCTTTTTGTTTGTATTTTTCGGTTTGTTGTCCCGAAAATCCGAATTTGGGAAGATTCAGGCTACGTCCGAAAAGCATAAATAACCCGATAAGCAGAAGCGCAGGACCTATGATCATTTCGCCGTACCGGGCAATAAATTTTTGAACACCGTACAGGCTCGAACCGCTTTTTAGAATCAGAATCAGCACAACTCCAAGCAAGGTGTACGAAACAATTCGTCCCAACGTGTAAAGCAGTCCGTTACTGAAAATTCTTTTTCTGTTTTCAATGTCTTTGCCGATGTAGCCGATGGCTGTAATATTCGTAGCCAGCGGACAAGGACTGATCGCTGTTAGCAGGCCCAAAATAAAAGCTGTTACAAGCGGAATGTTGTTGTTTTGGAGCAGATTTTGAAGAAATTGTTCCATGCAATTTCACTAATTGGCCAACAATCCGTTAATTTTATCAGCAAGTTCTTTTTTGAATGCATCGGGATTGGTTCGTGCATTGGCAAAAGCAAATTCCGTGAGGTTTTCCACAGATTCGGAGCCGTTCTTCCAATCGTTTACCAAAAGCGATGACGACGCAACTTCGTATTTATCGGCAATGGCCTGGTTTTCGGGCAGCGATATGTCAATTACCTTAAAATCAATTTTTTTGCTGCCCATTTCATCCGAAAATTCGCTCTCCAACAGCGATTTGGTTTCTTTTTCGATCGCGTTGCATGTCGCGCAGCGTTGTTTGCCATGAAAATACAACACTTGCACCACATCGCCCTGAGACGTTGAATTTTCTATTTGTACCTTGTTC
>JAQVEB010000365.1 GCA_028698105.1 Petrimonas sp.
TCACGCAAACAAACGATACTATCGTGCCTGAAACCCGTTGGTTGAGCGACGCTCTCGTGTTCAACAAACAACGATTTACCGATATTGTAAAACTCATGGAAACCCGATACGCCGTGAAAATCAATATCCAAAACGCTTCGCTCCGCGAACAACAATTCACGGGAAGTATCAAATCCGAAACATTACCGCAAATGTTGGACGCTCTGAAACAATCGTTTCCGTTTGAGTATGAGATTGCGAATAATAGTGTAACAATAAAATAAAAATTAAAACCTCCCCTCAATCCCCTCCACAAGAGGGGAAGCGAACTTCGATAAAAAGTTCAAAAACTGTTTAATCGCAGTCGTCGCCCTCCCTTGTGGGGAGGGTTGGGGAGGGGTAAAAACAAAACATTATGCAACACAAAAATATTCACACCCACATTGTAGAGACGCGGCATGCCACGTCTCTACTGCGCGCCGTGATTTTCATCGCGCTATTTCTAATTTGTTTCGGAGCAAATGCCCAAACAAAACCCATTTCCCTCACGGCAAAAAACACCCCCATAAAGGAAGTTCTTGCCGAAACACAACAAAAATCGGGCTACCGCATTTTGTATAACGACGAAGTGGTGCCCGACGATTTACACGTATCTGTCAGTGTTGAAAACACTCCGGTAAAGGAAATCCTGCAAACAATAGTGGATGGTACTGAATTGACTTTTATTCAACAATCCGACGAACTGATTATCGTTACCAAAAAACAATACCTGAGTTACAGCAACGAGATATTCGGCACGGTTACCGATGAAAACGGGGCACCCGTTGCTTATGCCAACATCATACTACGTCAACCGGATGATACTACAAAAGTGGGTTATGGCGCCGTAACCGACGAGGCAGGATACTACAAGTTGGCAAATGTGAAACCGAATAATTATCGCCTTCAAGTCTCTTTTATCGGCTACAAAACACAGTACGCCGATTTTGTGGTTTCGGATGAGAACCAACAGCCTATCGTCCGCAATTTCATGCTGCCAACCGATGAAACCGTATTGCAGGAACTGGTGGTGGAAGGACAACGCCCCGCCATGAAAGCCGAAGCGGGGAAACTCGTTTATCACATCCCCACCCTGTTGCAAAACAAAAGCGTAACTAACGCTTACGACGCGCTCAAAGAAATCCCCGGTGTGATGGAACAGAGCGAACGCCTTATCCTCATCGGCACAAATGGGATGACGGTTCTCTTGAATGGGAAAAAGACATCCATGACGTACGACCAATTAATGACGATATTTAAAAGCATTCCGCTCTCGCGTGTGGAAGACGTGGAGATCATGTACAGCGCGCCACCGCAATACAACATCCGCGGAGCAGCCATCAATTTAGTATTAAAGCAGCAAACCAACGAAGAAAGTATGTGGCAAGGTGAAGTTGCGGGCGAATACCGACATCGCTACTATCCAAGCGGAAACGGAAGGGCAAGCATCGTTTATTTGGGAAAAAGTACAACGATGGACGTACTTTATTCGTTCGCAACCGGCAAGAGCTTCAACGAAGAAGAACTTACGGCGGAACATACGTTGAACGGAACCGTGCATAATATCCGCCAACACAGTGACGGAACAAACAAAGGTTCCAATCATAACACTCGGTTGTCTTTTCAACACAATTTTGCCAATAAAGATAAAGCGGATGCTTCCTACACAGGAATATTCTATGACGGATATTCCAACCGCACGGCGTCCACCGATATGTCGGGAGAGGTAACCGACTCGAAAATAAACACGTCGGGGCCATTCTCCACACACAACTTCAAAGCTGATTATTCGGCACATTTCGGGCTAAACGTTGGTGCAGACTATACAATGTATGACAATAAATCGGACTATTCCCTCGAAAACACCTTATTGGCTTCTTCCACTGTTGCTGAAAAAATCACATATCAAGCTAATCAAAAAATCCGTCGAATGATGTTTTATGCCAATCAATCGCACGCGCTTCAGAATGAATGGAGTTTGAACTATGGACTAAACTATTCGGGCGCGCGTATCCAAAACCGTTCCTTCGCGCTCAAAAACAATGAAGAGTTTAATGATGCCACCTTCGACACCCAACAACGCGAACATATCTGGAATTTCTTCACCGGATTTTCAAAGTCGTTTTCCGCGAAACTTTCGTTGCAGGCATCGCTAGCAGCCGAATATTACAACGCCTCGGAAACATCGGAAGCTAAAACCAATATCCTTTGGAACGATGTGGCCTGGTTTCCCACTCTCAACGCAAGTTATCGCCCGTCGGAAAATCATATTCTTCAATTTGCCGTATCTTCTGACAAAACTTATCCGTCGTATTGGAGCCTGAATCCGAACGTATTTTATTTCAGCTCATACGGCGTGACATACGGAAATCCGCATTTGCGGCCAAGCCGCGATTACAGTATCGGATTAACCTATATATTCAAACAGAAATACGTCATTCGCCCCTACTTTAATTATATTCCCGATTATTTTGTGCAAATGCCCTACCAATCACCCGACAAATTGCAACAGGAGTTTGTGGAGCAAAACTTTACATACAGAAAAAACGCGGGAATTATGGGCGTTGTACCCTTTACCATCGGGAAACACATTTCATCGCGTTTGGTTACTAATGTAATCTATTCACGAGAGAAAGACAATGAGTTCTACGATATTCTTTTCGACAGAAAAGCCATTATGGGTATTTTTCAGATGAATCATGATATTACATTGTCCACAAAACCCGATTTAAAAATGAACATTTCGGGATACGCCACCACACCCACCGCCATTCAGGGAATTTACGATTTGGGAGCTTCCGGAAATCTTTCTACC
>JAQVEB010000073.1 GCA_028698105.1 Petrimonas sp.
TCAGGGTAATCGTTCCTTTCGGAAACCGGAAATTTTACACCGCCATCATTCTCAACATCCACAACAACGCTCCAAAAGGCGTTGAAGTAAAAGAAATCCATTCCCTCATAGATGCTTATCCTATTGTAAATGAGCACCAATTGAAACTGTGGGAATGGATTTCTTTTTATTACATTTGTCCGTTAGGCGATGTTTACAAGGCCGCCCTACCCTCGAAGTTACGTATGGAGAGCGAAACGTTTGTTTCTGCTACCGGCCTCACCAACGATAAAATCCCTTTAACACCGGCAGAAAAAAAAATTGTTGCGTTTCTCGAAAACGGGCAGCCCGAGAAGATAACAAAGATTGGGAAAAGCCTCAATATCAAAAACATTCTTCCTGTTATCTATACTCTTTCGGAGAAAGGTGTTGTTTCAACATCTCAAACCATCGAACAAAAGTTTACCGCGAAAACCGAAAAATACATCCGTTTAAATCCCAAAATTGATAAAAAATATATTCCCGAACTGACAGGAAGAGCGAAAAAACAACACGCAGTTTACGAAAATATCGTTCGTGTTTTATCGGAGAGAGGCGCCGAAGAAATAAGCCGAAAGGAAGCCCTCGGGCTCCCGGAAGCATCTGCTTCCGTTTTGAAAGGGTTAACAGACAAACATATTCTCCACGAATTCGAGGTGGAAACCGGACGAATTGATACGAACATAAACGCAACTCGCGAACCTTTTCCCCTGAACTTGTTTCAGCAAGAAGCATTCGGGCAAATCACCGATTGCTTCGGTGAAAAACAGACTTGCTTGCTGCACGGCGTAACATCCAGCGGAAAAACCGAAATTTACATTCACCTCATCGAAAAAATGCTTGCCGAAGGCAAACAAACCTTATACCTCGTGCCGGAAATTGCGCTTACAACGCAACTTACACAACGCTTGCAAGCCGTTTTTGGGGATAAACTCGGCATATATCATTCCAAAATTAACGATAACGAACGCGCCGAAATCTGGCAAAAAATGCTGTCAGACAACTCGTTCGAGATCATCATCGGTGTGCGCTCATCGCTTTTTATGCCGTTCCGGCATCTGGGCTTGGTTATCGTGGACGAAGAACACGAAGGCAGTTACAAACAACAGGAGCCTTCCCCCCGCTATCACGCCCGCGACACGGCGATCGTGCTGGCACAATTTTTCGGCGCTAACGCGCTGCTGGGTTCGGCAACGCCTTCGCTGGAGTCATACTACAACGCCAAAACCGGAAAATACGGGATGGTAACGCTCGAAAAGCGTTTTGAAGAGATACAACTGCCCGAAATCCTGTTGGAAAACACCAAAGAACTTCGCCGGAAACGAAAAATGAAATCGCTGCTCGCGCCGGAACTTATCGGCCGCATGCGCTCGGCGTTGGAAAACGGCGAACAGGTTATTTTGTTCAGAAACCGCCGCGGATTTGCTCCCGTCATCGAATGCAAGCTTTGTGCCTGGACGCCTAAATGTAAGCACTGCGATGTGTCCCTCACCTACCATAAATTCCGTAACCAACTGGTTTGCCATTACTGCAATGCCGTGTACAACATGCCGAAGGCGTGCCCCGAGTGTAAGGAAACCAGCCTTGAGATGCTGGGGCAGGGAACGGAACAACTGGAAGAGGAAGTATCGCGTCTTTTCCCTGACGTGCGCATCGCGCGCATGGATACCGATACTACCCGGGGTAAGAACGCGTACGAAAAAATTATCGGCGATTTTCAGGAAAATCGTGTGCAGATTTTAGTCGGTACGCAAATGCTGTCAAAAGGGCTTGATTTCGATAACGTGAGCGTGGTGGGCATTATTTCGGCCGACTCGCTGCTCAACTATCCCGATTTTCGTTCGCACGAACGGGGTTTTCAGCTCATGACTCAGGCCGCAGGCCGCGCCGGTCGTAAAAACAAACGCGGAACGGTTATCATACAAACGGCCAACCCCGAAATGTCCGTTTACCGGTTTATCGCGGAGAACAACTACGAGGCGTTTTTCAACACACAATTGTCTGAGCGAAAGATGTTTCGTTATCCGCCGTTCAACCGGTTAATTTCTGTTGTAGTAAAAGACCGGAACGAACAAAAAGTTGAAACGGCGTCGCACTTCTTTGCCGAAAAGCTACGCCCTTTGTTGCACGAGCGCGTTCTCGGCCCAAACAAACCGCTCATAAGCAAAATAAAGTTGTATCACATTCGTGAGATATTGCTCAAGCTGGAAGCCGGATTTTCGCCACAACATGTGCGCAATATTCTAAGGCAGGCCGAAACCCAATTGCGAAGCAATCCGCAATTCAAATATGTGGTGATTTATTTTGATGTGGATTTGGTATAATCGGTTCCTCTGGCTTCGCCATTGACGAAGTTAAAAACTTCGTCTCCCCCAAAAACGCAAAAAACCGAACTGCTTCCGCAATCCGGTTTTTACATCCTTCCGTTCCGCATCGCGCGGTACGTTATTTCATTTCAATTTCTTCTTTCAGGTCTATTTCGTTTCCTTCTTTATCGTAAAAAACGTATTGCAGGAACCCGAGACTTTGATCGGGAATGATCTTTAATCCTACATTGTATTTCTTACGCCATTTGTATTTCAACGAAAACAGCCCCTGTTGTACATAAGCTGCAACGTACGGATGTATGTGCAGACTGAATTTCTTCACCTTTAGCCGTTTCACTAAATAATCAATCTTACCTTCCAACGTATCGGTAAACAAGATTGACGATTTAATTTTTCCTTTTCCAAAACAGGTCGGACACACTTCGCTGGTGGTTACTTCCATTTCGGGACGCACACGCTGACGCGTAATCTGCATAACCCCGAACTTGCTCAATGGCAGGATATTGTGCTTGGCTCTGTCTTGCGACATGAACTCCTGCATTTTTCCCAACAGTTTGTTGCGATGGTCGCCTTTGTGCATATCAATGAAATCAATAACAATGATTCCTCCCATATCGCGAAGGCGCAATTGTCGTGCAATTTCTTCAGCAGCGGCGGTATTCACTTCAAAGGCGGCATCTTCCTGCCCAAGCTTCGATTTGTTCCGGTTTCCGCTGTTCACGTCAATTACGTGCAACGCTTCGGTGTGTTCAATAATGAGATATGCACCGTTTTTAAAGGTAACTGTTTTTCCAAAGAGCGATTTTACCTGTTTGGTAACACCGAAATTATCGAGAATGGGCAATGCGCCGGAATACAATTTCACAATGTTTTTCTTTCCGGGGGCAATGAGGCTCACGTATTCGGTGATTTGTTTATACACGTCTTTATCGTTTACGTGTATCTGTTCGAATGAAGGGTTAAAGATATCGCGAAGCAAAGCTACGGTTCGTGCGGTTTCTTCAAAGATGAGCGCCGGTGCCTTTGCTTTCTGCAATTTTACACTGGCATCTTCCCATCGTTGAACTAAAATTTTAAGCTCCGAGTCAAGCTCCGCTACTCGCTTTTCTTCGGCGTTTGTACGAATGATGACGCCGAAGTTCTTGGGTTTTATACTTTGTATCAGTTGCCGGAGACGTGCGCGTTCCTCGCGCGATTTTATTTTTTGCGATACCGATACTTTATCAATAAAAGGTATCAATACCATAAATCTTCCCGCGAAAGACAGTTCGGCGGTTAATCTCGGACCTTTGGTGGAAATGGGTTCTTTGGCAACTTGCACCAACACTTCCTGTCCCACCTTTAGCACGTCGTTAATCGTACCGTCTTTCTCGATATCGGGCTGCAGTTTCATTTTCTGAATCTGCGGAATTTTTTTCTTGTCTTCGGATAATTTCTGAAAATACGAAACCGAGTTAAATTCTACCCCTAAATCCAAATAGTGAAGAAAAGCGTCTTTTTTATGTCCTACATCCACAAATGCAGCGTTTAACGCGGGCATTAATTTTTTCACCCGCCCCAGGTAAATGTTCCCAACCGAAAATGAGACATCTTGTGCTTCTTTTTGCAATTCTACCAGTTTTTTATCTTCGAGAACCGCGATCGAAATCTCATTGGGTTGAACATCTACGACAAGTTCGCTTACCACAATTTTTGTTTTTAAATGTTTGTTAATAGGCTTCTGTCACAGAAGAAAGGCCGGTTCTCGCCCGAACCAGCTTTATACACAAAGAACAAACTTAAGGGACAAATATTTTAAGTTTGTTCTTGTGTATTATACTTAAAAGATAAACCAGGTTACTTTTTCTTTTTATGCCTGTTTTTCCTTAGTCTTTTCTTTCTTTTGTGTACAGACATTTTATGCCTTTTTCTCTTTTTACCACTTGGCATTTTCTTGTTCTCCTTTTAATTAGTTCTTCTTACAAAGAAAGATTTGAATTATTTTTTACCTTTTTTGGCGCTTCCCTTCACCTGGCCAACAAAAGTTTTTGCCGGTTTGAATGCCGGAATGTTGTGCTCGGGAATGATGATAGTGGTGTTTTTAGAAATGTTGCGTGCAGTTTTTTGAGCTCTCTTTTTCACGATGAAGCTTCCAAAACCTCTCAGGTACACGTTTTCATTTTTAGCTAACGAACCTTTAACTATTTCCATAAAAGATTCTACACTAGCAAGAACCGATGCTTTATCTACGCCGGTGTTCTTTGCAATCTCGTTTACAATGTCTGCTTTAGTCATAATATAAAATTTTTGAATAAGAAAATATATTAATAATAATAGTAATTTTTTGGAATGCAAATATATAGCTTTTTTTTTAAGCTCAAAAATAAAAACCTTCCATTTTTGTTATTTTTTGTAATTTTTTGAATTGCAACGCCTTTTTAGCGTAGTTTTGTGCTTCCGATACGCGATTTAACGAACGAAGAATGAAGAAATCAACTGATATTCATAACCTAAGTGTTTTGTTGCAACAATGGTATGCCGAACATAAACGAGTCTTGCCCTGGCGTGAAACAACCGATCCGTACAAAATATGGCTTTCGGAGGTCATTTTGCAACAAACCCGCGTAGATCAGGGATCTGCCTATTTTCAACGGTTCGTCCGAATTTTCCCCACCATTGAATCGCTTGCCAGTGCGTCGGAGCAGGAAGTGTTGAAACTTTGGCAGGGGCTCGGATATTATTCGCGTGCGCGAAATCTGCATGCTGCCGCCAAGCAACTTGTCACGGATTTTAACGGAAAATTCCCGAAAAAATACAGCGATATCATTTCGCTCAAAGGCATTGGCGAATATACGGCTGCCGCCATAGCCTCCATTGCCTTTAATCAACCCTATGCCGTGGTTGACGGCAACGTTCTGCGGGTTATATCGCGGTTGTTCAGGGTAAAAGAACCGGTCAACTCAGCCGAAGGGAAAAAGATCATCACAGAAATTGCGCAACAACTCCTCGACGAACGAAATCCGGCCATTCACAATCAGGCGATCATGGATTTCGGCGCAATGGTGTGCACGCCAAGGCAACCCCGGTGCAGTCAATGCCCGCTGCAATTCCATTGCGCGGCGCTTGCCGAAGGCAGCGTACTGATGTATCCGGTGAAAATAAAGGCCAAAAAATCCACAGACCGCTATTTTCATTATTTTCATATCAATCATCGGGACAGCACGTACATTCACAAGCGAGATGCCTCCGATATTTGGAAAAACCTGTACGAGTTTCCGCTGATCGAAACAAAGCAAGCTACGGATTTTACCGAACTCGGCCGCAACGATCTTTTCTTATCGTGGTTCGGGGAAAATCCTGCGGGTGTTTTTTCTTCGGTTTACGGTGTAAAACATGTGCTGTCGCACCAAAACATCCATACACAATTTTACCGCGTGGTTTTACCGGACTCCGAACCTTTCGGGATGCCGGAAAATTTCATCAGAATTTCTTCCTCATCAATAAGCAATTATCCCGTTTCGAGACTGATACATAAATATTTGGAAAGATTTCATCACTGAACGATTGCTATCTTGAAAACTTTTATTACTTTTGTTTTGTTAGAGAGTTTTATTACATAAAAATTTATTCGTTATGTCTGTTAACAAAGTTATTTTAGTAGGAAATGTAGGCAAAGACCCCGAAATCAAGTATTTCGACAACGACAATGCAAAAGCTAATTTCCCGCTCGCAACCAGCGAGAGAGGATACACCACCACTAACGGGACACAAGTTCCGGAAAGAACCGAGTGGCACAATATTGTATGTTGGAGAGGGCTGGCCCAGATCGTTGAAAAGTTTGTAAAAAAAGGTACGCAATTGTACATTGAAGGAAAAATCCGGTCGCGTTCATACGACGACCAGAACGGAGTTAAGAGGTACATCACCGAAGTTTATGCAGACACGCTTGAAATTTTAAGTCGTAGAAGTAGCCCGGGCGACAATGCCAACAATGAGCGGGACGATAGTTCCTACTCCGATCAATCGGCGAATTTAAACGACGATTCACAGGTTGATGATTTACCTTTTTAATAAATCATCGTAATTTTGCTGAGAATGTTTTAAACCTTTCTTATTGATAATGAAGATTTAAAACATTCTCTTTTTGTTTTACTAAAAATAATTCTCTTGTACTCCGCCTCATCATTTTTGCTTTTGTTGATAATGCCGGCAACTCCATTTTTGCTGTCAGACTATTTTTTGATCGCTCTTCTTCTTTTGATTATCTTTACCAACGCGATCGTATCCGGTGCGGAAGCTGCTTTTTTTTCGTTCAAGGAAGAAGAAACCGATGATATTTTCACCAGCGTGAATCCCAACGACATACAAATAACAGCCTTGCTAAACAAACCGGAAAGGCTGCTCGCATCCATCATCATCGCTTATAATTTTCTGAATGTCGTTATCCTGGCTTTATCGCTCTATTTACTCCACAAAATACCATTTTTCGCCCGGGGTACGGCAGAAAAAAATATACTAAGCGTGGCACTGGCCATACTTCTTGTTTTGATACTGATCGAAGCAATACCCAAGCTCTACGCCTCCGGTGATCACCGGAAATTTGCCCGGAAATACGTGCATTTCATCCGGATAATAAGTAAAATAATTTCGCCTTTTTCTTCGCTTTTAGTAAACAGCTCTAACATTATCAGCAGGTCAACCATTCAGCGAAAATACGAAATTTCGATGGACGAACTTTCTAAAGCACTGGAAATCACATCGAATGAAATCACTCACGAGCAGGAAAAAGACATGCTGGAAGGAATTATCCGATTTAAAGACACCACGGTGGATGATATTTTAATTTCACGCTCCGATGTTTTTGCACTCGACCTGTCCACTCCTTTCGATAAAGTAATTGACTATATCGTGGAAGCCGGCTTCTCGCGAATTCCCGTTTACGACGAGGATTTAGACAATATAAAAGGCATCCTGTACGTAAAAGACCTCCTCCCGCACCTAAACCGACAAGACGATTTTCAATGGCAATCGCTTGTCCGTCAGGCATATTTTGTTCCCGGAACAAAAAGAATTGATGATCTGCTGGAAGAATTCCGCACCAATAAAAAGCACATGGCTGTTGTGGTGGACGAGTATGGCGGCACCAATGGAATTGTGACGATGGAAGACATTCTGGAAGAAATTGTGGGCGACATAAGCGACGAGTACGACGAAGACAAGCCTTTATATTCCCTCGCCGCCGACGGATCCTACATTTTTGAAGGAAAAACGCCTTTGGAAGATTTTTTTCGTATCACCGGCGTATCCGAAAGTGCGTTCCGCAAATACACAGCCGAAGCCGATACAGTGGCAGGCCTTATGCTTGAACTCAAAGGGAATTTCCCGAAAAGAAAAGAAACGATTGTCTTCGACGAATATAAACTTCAAGCCGAAGAAATGACCAAACGCCGGATCGTGAAAGTGCGTTACACGCCTCCGCCGCAAAAGAAAAACGCCAAAGCGGCTGAATAACGGCCTGCAAACTGCAATCCATGCTTATCAGAAAAGAAAATATTGACGACGAATGTGTTTTGGGCGTGTGGGAGATCACGGAATCGAAAGAAGAGCTGTTAGCTCTTTTTCCCGACACGCTCAAAATGAAAGCCGAGAATCATGTGGCTAAAATCCGTTCGGAAAAAAGAGCTGCAGAATGGTTATCGGTGAGGCTGATGTTATTCTTGTTGTTACAGGAGGAAAAAATCGTTTATCACCGAACCGACGGAAGGCCCTACCTATCTGACGATTCGTATAATGTAAGCATTTCACATACAAAGGCTCACGCAGCAGTTTTGTTGCATAAAAGTAAAAATGTGGGAATTGATATCGAAGAAACTTCGGATCGCGTACATAAAGTTGCAGGGAAATTCATTTCGGATGACGAATATATCCACGAACCGGCGAAAAACGCCCATCTACTGCTCCATTGGTCGGCGAAAGAAACCATGTTTAAACTCCTGTCGGAAAGCGAAATAGATTTCAAGCAGCACCTTCATCTGGAAAAATTTATTCCACAGGAAAAAGGGGTCATTACTGCACACGAAACCCGATCGGCGTCCCGCCATCGTTTCAACATTAACTACGAATTTCATCCTGAATATGTGCTCACGTGGGCTATAAACTAAAAAAGCATCCCTGGAGGATGCTTTTTTGTTAGATGACGATAAAGATGCTTACACGTTCAACGAAACACGTTTGAAAGTAATTACTTCCAACTCTTTATCGTTTTTCTTTAAAAATTCACCGATGGTGAGTTTGCTGTCTTTTACGTACTCTTGTTGCAGAAGCGTAGCTTCTTTGTAGAATTTCTGCAAAGCGCCTTCGGCGATTCTGTCCAACAGGTTTTCCGGTTTACCGGCTTCGCGGGCTTTTTCGCGGGCGATCTCGAATTCTTTTTCTTTTACCTCGGCAGGAATTCCTTCCGGTGTAACCGAAACGGGGCTCATCGCGGCAATCTGCATCGCAATGTCCTTAGCTACCTGCTCATCGGCGGCTTTATTGAAACCAACGATGGTGCCCAATTTGTTCCCCATGTGAATATAAGAGGTAACGTGCGGCGCTTTCACAAATTCGTAAAAACCGAGTTCCATTTTTTCGCCCGTGGCGCCAATTTTATCGGTGATCAATTGCGAAACGGTACCGTTGGGAAGCCTAATAGCCAATAACTCGTCCAGCGTGGCCGGTTTATGTTCCATTGCGGCATCCAGAATTTGTTGCGTTAATGCAACGAATTCTTCATTTTTGGCCACGAAATCTGTTTCACACTGCAATGCCACCACAGCGGCAAAACCGTTTGCGGCTTTTGCCAGCACGCATCCTTCCGATGCTTCGCGGTCTTCTCTTTTAGCGGCAACAGCCTGTCCTTTTTTACGGATAATTTCCATTGCTTTGTCGAAGTCGCCATTCGCTTCGTTCAACGCATTCTTGCAATCCATCATGCCCGCGCCTGTCATTTTACGCAGGTGTTGGATTTCTGCCATTGTAACTGCCATATCTTTGTTTTTTATTTTTTTCGATTTTAGATCATTGGGCTTTGGATTTCAGACGAAGAATTTTCCGTCCCAATGTCTGATAATTTTATTCCTCTTCTTCGTCTTTCGCGTATTTGCTTACAACAGCGGCGTTCATCGCATCCTTGTCTTCTTTCTTTACGCGTTCTTTTTTAGCAGCTTTCGATTTACGTTCTCTTCTGGGAGTTTCTTCGTCTTGTTCTTCTGCTGCTGAAGCATCGGCCTTTTCAACCTTACGTTCTTCCAACCCTTCTTTTACCGCATCGCAAATATACGCCAGGATCATGTCAACCGCTTTGGCTGCATCGTCGTTGGCAGGGATAACGAAATCTACATTTCCAGGATCGGAATTGGTGTCCACGATACCGAAAACGGGTATTCCCAAACGATTTGCTTCTTTAACGGCAATTTGCTCTTTCATCACGTCAACCACAAAAATAGCCGACGGCAAACGGGTAAGATCCTGAATGGAACCCAGCATTTTCTCCAGTTTGGCACGCTGACGCGTAACTTGCAGTTTTTCGCGTTTGGATAATGTGTCGAACGTTCCGTCTTTCATCATCCGGTCAATGTTGCTCATTTTCTTCACCGCCTTGCGGATGGTTGGGAAATTTGTGAGCATACCGCCCGGCCAGCGTTCGATAACGTAAGGCATGTTTATGCTTTGCGCTTTTTCTTCTACAACCGGTTTTGCCTGTTTTTTTGTTGCTACGAAAAGGATTTTTTTGCCCGATTTTGCGATTTGCTTCATTGCGGAAGCAGCTTCTTCGGTTTTTGCGATCGTTTTGTACAGATCAATAATGTGAATGCCGTTGCGCTCCATGAAGATGTAGGGAGCCATAGCGGGATTCCATTTTCTTTTAAGGTGTCCGAAGTGCGCTCCGGCCTCAAGTAGTTGGTCAAATTCTAATTTTGCCATGTTTAAATGTTGTTTTTTATGCGTTTACATTCTTTTTCTTAGTCGAATCGTAAGGTAAGTTACCCAAGCTGTTTCACTTTCCGTGTATAACGTCCTTACAATTTAGATACTAAACGTTTTTTAGAGCAGACTGAAATTCAGCCTTTTATATGAATCCGAACCAGCGCAATTCGCGCCCGGCACATCGGATTGTATATCCAAAACGTTAACGTTTCGAGAACTGGAATCTCTTTCTTGCCTTCGGTTGTCCCGGTTTTTTGCGTTCAACCACGCGCGGATCGCGTGTCATGAAACCTTCGGATCTTAGCGCCGGCTTGTCTTCCGGGTTGATCTTCACCAATGCGCGCGCAATAGCCAGTCTGGCTGCTTCCGATTGTCCTTTGTAACCGCCACCGCTCAAGTTCACCCTGATGTCGTATTTTCCTGCAACATCGAGTTTGTTTAACGGTTGTTTTACGATAAACTGGAGAATAGAAGAAGGGAAATAATTTTCCAGATCGCGCTTGTTGATCAGTATCTTACCGGTACCTTCGCTTACGAATACACGTGCCACTGCGGCTTTGCGTCTTCCTATTGCATTTATAACTTCCATTATGATTATTTTAGCGTATTAATATCTACTTTTTTGGGTTTTTGAGCCTGATGCGGATGTTCCTCTCCGGCATACACAAACATATTGCTCAGTATTGCATCGCCAAGTTTATTTTTCGGCAACATACCTTTTACAACTTTGCGGAACAGCCTGCCGGGGCTTTTTTGCATTAAATCGGCAGGTGTAAATTCTTTTTGTCCGCCCGGATATCCGGAATAACGATAATAAATGCGGTCATTCCACTTGCTTCCGGTCAGTTCAACCTTATCGGCGTTCACGATAATTACATTATCGCCACAGTCCACATGAGGCGTGAAACTCGGTTTGTATTTACCTCTGAGCAATTTTGCCACTTTTGAGGCTAAACGCCCTATGCTTTGCCCCGTTGCATCAACTACAACCCATTCTTTTTGAGCCGTTTCTTTATTTACAGAAATGGTTTTATAACTTAACGTATCCACTTTTGTCAGTTTTTTTAATTAGTTAAAAAAATAAGCTGATCTTTTTCGCTTCCCGTTTTGTCTTGCTAAGGGACATAATTAGGCAAATAAAAAGCTTAAAATCAAACTTTTACGTATTATAATGTAATAATCGGACTGCAAAGTTACAATATTTCAGAAAATTAGCAAAGAATCTGCGCTAATTTTATTCGTGTAGGAAGGTGATTTTTTTTTGCAGAAAAAAATTGATTATTCCCCTTTTATGAATTTTTCAATCAAAAATGGTGATTTCGTCATAAAACGGCGCCCGCCCAATAAGGATATGAAACCCAACGTAAAATCCTTTAAACCCCGTATCGGTAACGGGAAAGCTATAGCCAAACTGCAACCGTGTTAAATTAAAGAACGACAACCCGATACTCGGCTTTATATTTTTTGTTGAAGCCGATATTTCCGTTACCAGAAAATGTTTCCATGTTTTATTCAAATGAACCTCGGGGGCTAAAGCAAATTTTCCGTCCAACCCATAAAGGTAGCTACCGATTCCGATGTTTAACGGACCATTTTTGTTGGTTCCCTCGTTGCTGTCAATGCGGTATTCGCCACCCAGATAACCGGTATGTTTCCGGAAATAATCGTAACCCGCGTTTAGCGCAAACTTTTGTGCGGAAATGGGAAGTGAGATCATTGTTGCAAGCGAAAAAAACAACAAAATTCGTTTCATCAGTACAATTTTTTGATTTGAAAACTCAGAAATCGTTTTAAATTGAACACGTATTGCGT
>JAQVEB010000366.1 GCA_028698105.1 Petrimonas sp.
TCTCCAACTGTAAATACTGGCTGGAAGAGTACCGGTTCGACGGGTTCCGTTTCGATGGCGTAACTTCCATGATTTACAGGAGCCACGGACTGGGAGAAGCTTTCACCGAATATGGCGATTATTATAACCTCGGACAGGATGGCGATGCTATTTGCTACCTCACACTGGCCAACAAACTTATTCACGAAGTGAACCCCAACGCCATCACCGTAGCCGAAGAAGTAAGCGGAATGCCCGGCTTGGCCCTGAAACCCGATGCAGGAGGCTATGGGTTCGATTATCGCATGGCGATGAACATTCCCGACTTTTGGATTAAAACCATCAAAGAGCAAAAAGACGAGGATTGGCATCCAACGGCCATTTGGTGGGAAACAACCAACCGCCGGGCCGACGAAAAAACAATTTCGTATGCCGAAAGCCACGACCAGGCATTGGTAGGCGATAAAACCATCATTTTCAGGCTTATTGATGCCGATATGTATTGGTTTATGTCGAAACTCATGAGTAGTTCCTATCTGGTGGATCGCGGGCTGGCGCTACACAAAATGATTCGCTTGGTGACCGCAACAACCATCAATGGTGGCTACCTGAATTTTATGGGCAACGAATTCGGCCATCCCGAATGGATTGATTTCCCGCGCGAAGGCAACGGATGGTCGTACAAATACGCCCGCCGGCAATGGAGTTTGGCCGATGATCAAAACCTGAAATACCATTATTTGGGCGATTTCGATAAAGCCATGATCCAACTGATCAAGTCCGTGCCCGATTTTCAGGCTTCGCCTATTGTTAAAATATGGGACAAAAACGGCGATAATGTGCTGGCATACATGCGCAAAGACCTGTTGTTCGTTTTCAACTTCCATCCTTCGGAGTCGTTTAACGGTTATGGCATTCTTGTCCCGCAAGGCGAATACGAGATCATCCTCGACACAGATGATACCGCCTTCGGCGGTTTCGGGTTGAACGACGACAGCATCCATCATTTCACCCAATATGATCCGTTATACGCCAGGGACAACAAAGGCTGGTTGAAACTGTATCTTCCCGCACGCACGGCTTTCGTGATGAAGATATCGAACAAATAAGCAAATACAAAAAGAAGTCATTTATGAAATTATACCCGCTTAAATTTGAACCGATACTGAAACCCGTCATCTGGGGAGGATCGGATATCTGCTCTTTTAAAAATATCGAACCCGGCCGGGACGGCATTGGCGAAAGTTGGGAAGTTTCCGGCGTGAAAGGCAACATCTCGGTTGTCGCCAACGGTGAACTAAAAGGCGTTTCACTCGCCGAATTGTTGTTGGGAGCAAAAGAACAATTGGTTGGCAAAAAAGTATATCGGAAATTCGGAAATACGTTTCCGTTACTCATTAAATTTATTGATGCCAAAGACAACCTCTCCATTCAGGTGCACCCCGATGACAAACTCGCTAAAGAACGGCACAACTCATTCGGAAAAACCGAGATGTGGTACGTGATAAAAGCAGCGCCCGGCGCGTTTTTATACTCCGGATTTGAGAAAAAGCTCACTTCCGAAGAATATGTGAAATCGGTTCAGAACAACACATTTACCGATTATCTGAAAAAATATGACGTGCAACGGGGCGATGTGTTTTTTTTGCCCGCAGGACGCGTTCATGCCATTGGCGCGGGATGTTTTATTGCCGAAATTCAACAAACTTCGGATATTACCTATCGTATTTACGATTACAACCGCAAAGACGCCAACGGAAATTCCCGCGAACTGCATACGGAGCTAGCCAAAGACGCCATTGACTATTCGGTATATGATTCGTATAAAACCGACTATCAACCTAACGAAAATCATCCCGTTAAACTGGCTACATGTCCTTATTTCACCACAAATTTGCTGGATATGAACGAAGGAATGAAAAGAGATTTCGGCACGTTGGATTCTTTTGTGATCTATATCGGTATGGAGGGGCAATGCGAATTAAAAGACGACAAAGGCAACAGCACGATACTGCACGCGGGCGAGACGTTGTTGATCCCGGCCGACACCAAATGGGTGGAATTAGCGCCAACAATGCAAACCAAGGTACTGGAAACATACATTGAATAATTATTTATAACCGGAAAAAGAACTTTACAACCCTAAAAGCGATGCGAGGTATTTTGTTGGTAAACGTAGGCACGCCCGCACATTGCGAAAAAGCCGAGGTACAGAAGTTTATCGGAGATATGTTGTCTGATCCGCTGGTGATGGGGCGATCGGAGTGGTTATCAGCCTTTTTGGCGCGCAACATTATCGCTCCCATTTCGGTGAATAAGTCGTTGGAAAAGTACAAACTGATCTGGCGAAAAGAGGCGCCGGTGATCTCTCCTATTCTCTATTATATGCAGCGCCTCGCAACGGAACTGGAGGAGAAGAAAGGGATACCCACCGAAATTGCTATGCGCTACGGCGAACCCGGCTTTCTGCAAGCGGTGGAAAGACTCGAGAAACGCTGTCCGCTAATGCACGAATTAATTATTTTCCCACTCTTCCCACATTACACGCAATCCACCACGCAAACGGCAATAGACGAAATTGGCCGCGTTTTTTACCGGCATCCGCATTCGTTCCGGTTGAAAATCGTGAAACCATATTTCAATCATCCGGCTTATATCGGTGCGCTGGCAAAGCGCGCAAAACCTTATCTGGAAAAGGGTTACGACCGGTTTGTCTTTTCCTATCACAGCCTCCCCGTAAATCAGGTTGAAAGCGCGTGGAAAAAAGGTAAAGAGTTCGACTATGTGTATCAACTTAAAGAAACTAACAGACTGTTGATGAGCGAATT
>JAQVEB010000367.1 GCA_028698105.1 Petrimonas sp.
CGGACGAAACAGGTTCTGATAAAAAGGAAGCAGTCGCGATGTCTGCTCAAACTTCCGCGACTGCCTAACGCATAGCTTTGTTTCGTAGTGAAAAAGCCTCGTATGCCTGTTATCGGGGCTTTTTTTATTTGCCCCCGTATGATTTAAATGAAACGAAATCTGTTTTGTTTTTACGAATGGATAACGTTCTTCGCTTAATTGATGATTTTAATTGACTTGTTTAGCTTTTCTTGCCCGTTACAGATTGGATTTACCTGATTTTTCAACCGCATTTGTTTGTTTCCATTCTTAATTTAAGATACACACCGTAAAACTAAAACTTTCCGCCGTCAATTTCTACTTTTCATTTGCAAAGATGAGAAAATTTTTCGCATGGCGCAAAAAAAATGCTTTTTTAACACGATAAAAAGGTTTAAATAACGTTTAAATAGTAAAGGGAGAGAAATCAATATCATGTTTGTAATCCAATTGCAATCATTTTAAATACACTTCAACAAATTCGATTCAATTATTTGCGAGGATTCAATTTCCGATTTACAGCATTATCGCCCGGATTGCAAACTCAGCCGTGTGCAGGTGCATTTCTAATCGCTCTGTTTAATGTTTAGTCTGTAGCCGATGCCTTTAATATTTTGAACTTCGATATCGTGATCGATTTCAAAAAGTTTTCGCAACTTCGAAACAAGGTTGTTTATCGATGCTTCTGTTTCCGGATAGGTTTTGTTCCATATTTTCTCCGATAGGGTTTCATTACTTACCACCTCGTTTTTGTTTTGCAGCAATAGAAGCAACACATTATACTCCAACGGACTAAGCTGTTTTACGAGATTATGTCTGTAAAGCAGCTCGCGGGTGTTTAAATTCAGCGAATAACAACCGATCCCGGCGAAAGTTTCTTTCTCTCTTTCGGGATGAGTGAAGCGATCGATATATATTTTCAGTTCCTGTATATCGAACGGTTTGCGAAAATAATGAACACCACCGCTACCAATGCCGCGGCGGATACTATCCATATCGGTATGCGAAGAAATGAACAAGATCGGCAACGACGGATGGGTTTGAATCAATTCCTTAGCTTTTTCAATACCGTCGTCTTCGCCCACTTCAACATCCAGCACGGCGATGGAAGGCTTGAATTCCCGAATAATGCCCTCGATTCCCGCCAACGAGTTCTGATAATGCACTCGATAGCCGTCGGCCGTAAGTATCATGCTGATCAGGTTACCCAAATCGGTGTCGTCATCAACCAATAATACTTTTGTCTGTTCCATATTTCTCTGAGATTTTTTTGGGAAGAAGGATGGTGAAAACACTTCCTTCGCCCACACTGCTTTCTACGGCTATTTTCCCGGAATGTGCCTGAACGATCCGGCGGGTAAAGGCAAGACCTATACCGTGATTTTTCAACGATGAACTTTTATCGGCGCAATAGAATTCGCGAAATATCTTTTTTTGATCTTTTTTTGCTATTCCCTTCCCGTTGTCGGCAAAAGAAAGATGGATATACCTGTCGTCGCCAACGGCCGAAATCTTTAGGAATGGCTTGTCGCCCGAATACTTCACGGCATTGTCCAGCAGATTTCGCACGCAGGCATCGAAATACACCGGATCTGCCGAAAGTATAACCTCTTCCTGAGGTTCAATGCTATACACAATGTCTTTTCCGTTGTAAATCACGCGAAGTTCTTCCATGATTTCTCTGCACCGCGAGGTAAAATTATATGGCTCGCGACATATCCGAAGGGACTGATCCTTGCTCTTCATTGCCGATAAAAGAACCTCAATCTTATTCGACAAATATTTTACACGAGCTTTCGCCCTTGAAAACATTTCTTTCTTCTGATCGCCCGGTTCGTTTTTTTCAAAAACGCTCAACAGCGTATATACATACGCAAGTGGCGATTTCAGGTCGTGAACGATGCCGGTTACTGCGTGTTTGTGCGCCTCCAATTCGTTGGCTTGCCGTTTTAATCCGGCTAATTGATAAATCAATAGGATGGAAATCAGAATGATAGCAATAGCCGAAAAGGCTACTGCCGAACGCAGACGTTGCGTGAAAATGGTTGGTCGAAACACTACCTGCGCATGGTATCGATACTTTCCGGTTTTCCCTATCGGAATTAGTATGTTCACACCGTTGGTAGTGTCCTTTAAAACAGTCCGTGCATGTTGTCCCACGTACCTGTCGCGCATCGTCGAATCGTTTTTTTCGATGCTCATGGAATAGGCGGCAATTTCGGGATAGAACGCAAATTCTTTTCTGAAAAGCGAGTCGATAGGTTCGAGCGGAATCTTGTTTTCCTGTAAAAGGTCTTCGGCAAATACACCTACCAAAAAATTGCCCAGATTTTTATCCGAAGAATATTCTTTGGTATCAAACGAACCTTTGATGACGGCATTTTGAGGAATTGTGCCGGGATCAGCAGGTTTCATCTCGAAATTTAGGTTGTCCAGATTTCCCGAAACTTGCCTCGAGAGACAAAACGCCACAATACTTTCAAGGGTTTGCTTCAACTCTGTTTCGAGACGCTGTTTGTCGCGTTCCACCAATTGTTGCACCCATACGATTTGTGAAACGATCAGTAGAGCAATGGCCGCCGCAGAAAACAGGATCAGTATATTCCGTTTCATGATGAAGCATCTTGTAATGCAAAAATAGGAAGAAAAAACCGAAAAGCGTTTCATGTATGATGGATTAATTGAATTTTTTCCCTGTTTTTGAAATGGGGAAAGATATTAATTTTTAGTTAAATATTCGTAATTCAGCCGTTTTGGTTAGATTGATTAGACAAATATTAGACGT
>JAQVEB010000368.1 GCA_028698105.1 Petrimonas sp.
TAAATTTACAATCAGAAAAATGGGTTTATACGCCGCCAATGGATTCGCTGGTGCGTGTAACCGATGAAGAGCGGACTGTGAAGGAATTAAAATTGAGCGACAAATTCTTAAAGGCTTGCCAAAAAAGATCGGAAAAAGTACGCGTTATCTGCTCAATGAACCAGCGGCCACTTCGGTCTATCACTCGCAATGGAAGCTATTTGCTCCTGAAAATATTCTCTCTTATCCGGAACAAGGTCAAAATGAAATTGCATAGGTACAGCTGATATTGACCGGGATTTTGCTATCCCCTGCAATAAAAAAGAATCAATTAAAAATGTCGCTTAACTTTTTGTCTCAAATAAGTTTGCAAGTCCAGAGAAATTATAAACTTTATGGTTATAACCCGAAAAATAATAAATAAATGATGTATATTTGTGGTTGTAACCATAAACTCATTGTAATAGGATAGAAAGAGATTTTTACATCACACAATTGGAAAATTTTATAGACAAGCCGTTTGTAAAAATCATCACAGGTATTCGACGAAGCGGCTGGAGTTAGGGCAAGAGTTAGGGGCAAGAGCAGAAAGAAAAAACGATGTTTACTTTCATATTAACTCACCTTCAAAAAGAATCTCTTTCTCGCAGTGAACCGGTAAAGGCGTTGGGGTTAAAAAGGGCATCCGGTCATTTAAACCGAATAATTGCAAAATTGCAGGCGCATCGGTTAATTTAATTTACAATCCTTAATAAGCCAAATCATCCTCGCCAGAAATTCAGGATAACGGAGCGTGGAATTGTTTTTGCAGAAAAGGTAATTAAAGATGAAAGATATTGCAATACCGACAAAGTCTATTGATCATTTTGCGAAAACGGGATCATATTTTTCAATATGTCACCACAAAGATAAGGAACCGAGAAAATGTCGGAAGAAACCGTTCGGTGAGGAGGTTTCTCAATCAGGCTTTACTGCCTGTAAATTTCTTTGGGTATCAAAGGGCCGTCCTGTTTGCAATACGTTGAAAATGATCACGAGTATTTTGCGGGTTATGGCCGGTGTAGTCTTTAAGTTCAACTTAGAAGGTTACTCATGAGTATCCTTAATAAAAGCCATAGACCATGTCAGACAGAAGCGAAATATTGAAACGAATAAAAGAAACATTGCAGCGGGTTGCTCCTGAAGCACAAAGTATTGTTTACGGGAGCCAGGCCCGAGGTGATTTCCGACCGGATAGTGATATTGACTTACTGATCATTATAGATAAAGAGCGGTTGTCGGTAAAAGAAGAACAGCAAATCACCATGCCACTTTATGAGATAGAAATAGAAACAGGTGTCCCCATCAGTCCGATGATTGTTTTAAAAAAGAATTGGGAAAAAAGGCCATTCAAAACGCCTTTCCAAATCGATATCCTAAATGAAGGCATTGCTCTATGAAGAAAAAATGAATTTTGAATGATTCTGTTTTAATTTTGATAAGGTATTCGATTTCAAAGCAAAACCACCTGAGAGGATGATTTAACCAACGTTTTTCTTTCGTCAATTAAAAAAAATATTTTCTCTCTTTTGCCGGATTGCTTATCTTTGCTGCGAGATCATTTTCAAGATAGGATTTGAAGCTGAATTCGCATAATTTTTTCTCCTTGACGATATAAACCGTTAAGGGGATTTTTTTATTTGCTTTTATGAAATATCGAATGATTTTTTATCTGCCTGTGTTGGGCATGCTGCTTCTTTTTACAAGAGCTTGCAACAAAACGGATATTCCGCACGGGAATGACGAAAGTGTAGCCGTGGCATTTTACAGTGCAATTAGTGAAGTTACACATAATGATCCTTCTTTAACCCGTGCGTCGGGGACAGATTGGGATGCCGATGATCATATCGGAATTTATGCCGTTCCTACGGGAAAAACATGGCAGGAGGCTTCTTTTATTAACGTGGATTATGTAAATTCCACGGGAGGTGCTGCAGGGATATTTCAGGCTGCTGACGCAGAAAAAGCCGTTATGCTGCCGGGCAACGGATCGAAATTGGATTTTGTGGCGTATTATCCGTATTCGGCTGCTGCCGGAAAGGATTTCAACGTTGCCGTGGATATAACCGATCAGACGGTTCCCTCACGAATAGACGTCTTATACGCAAAGGCCGAGGGAAAAGATAAAACCACGCCCAAAATTCCCCTGATATTTGATCATAAACTGGCGCAGTTGGTTCTTTCGTTTTCGGCTGCGGATGTTGTGTTGGAGGGTATGAAGGTTACATTGAATAATGTTACTACCAACGGTTGGCTTAATCTTACAGATGGCGTAGTAAGGCCGGGAAGCGATATCGGAGAGATTATGCCGGTTGTGAAAACGGACGCCACGGCCGATACGGCAACGGCAACAGCATTTCTGCTTCCCGGACAGCAGATGACGGATATCACGATTGCCATTGCGTTGGCCGACGGCAAAAAATACGAATGGAAACCTGTTGAAGACAATGTGTTGGTCGGAGGGTACAGCCATACTTATACGTTTACCTTAACGTCGGGAGGTATTGCTTCGGAGGGCAGTGGGACAATTCGTCCGCTTGAATCCGGAAAAGGTGGCAACGCGGGTAAACTTGATCCGTTGTCGTTTACTATCGACAAAACGACGGTCAATCTGCCTGCCTCGAATGCAACAACAACGATAACGTTGACTGCCGATGTCGGTCAGGCGTGGACGGCTGTCAGTGACCAACCTTGGTTGAGCTTGTCCGCTGAAAGCGGATCGGGCACGGCCGTTATTACGCTTACTGCCACAGAAAATACCGATGCCCGACGTACGGCT
>JAQVEB010000369.1 GCA_028698105.1 Petrimonas sp.
CAAAATTCAAACTGGTTACCTACACCACTACCAGCGCCAACCTGATGATCAGGGAGATAGGTATATCGCTTTTCCTTGCATGCGTGGGCATAGGCGCAGGGGAAGGATTTGTGGATACCATTGTGAACGGCGGCGGCTGGCAATGGATCGGCTGGGGTTTTCTGATTACCGTTTTGCCGTTGATCATTATCGGCCTTATCGGGCGAAAATTTTTCCGGTTAAATTATTTTACGTTGGCAGGGTTGCTTGCCGGAAGCACCACCGACCCGCCGGGATTGGCCTATGCTTCATCGCTCACTTCCAACGATAATCCCGCGGTAAGTTACGCCACCGTATATCCGCTAACCATGTTTTTGCGTATCATAGCGGCGCAACTGCTCGTGTTGTTATTCATGTAAATCCGGTAAAAAGCCGGGTTGAGGCTATATCAAAGGGTCGGGTTATTGTTGTGCCATGCAATCGGAAATAACCCGATTCTTTTGTTTATAGTGAAATAAAGCTCCTTTCCTTAATTTTTTATACCTTTGCAATACGATAAAAAACCCGCACGTTAAATCATTTTACAGGGTTTTCATTGTTACTGACATTGCCATTTGAAAATATGAAGAAACAACTACTCTTAGGAGCCGAATCTATCGCACAGGCAGCTATTGATGCCGGAATATCCGGCGTTTACGCCTATCCGGGAACACCTTCCACCGAAATCACCGAGTACATCCAACGATCGCCGCAGGCGAAGGACGCAAAGGTTCGCTCAGCGTGGGCGACAAACGAAAAAACGGCTTACGAGGCTGCGTTGGGTATGTCTTACGTCGGTAAACGCGCGTTGGTTTGCATGAAACACGTAGGGTTAAACGTTGCCGCAGATGCGTTTATGAACTCGGCGATTACCGGCGTAAACGGCGGATTAGTGGTGGTAGTGGCCGATGATCCCTCCATGCACTCATCGCAAAACGAACAGGACAGCCGCGTGTACGGCAAGTTTGCCCTGATCCCCGTTGTAGAGCCGTCAAACCAACAGGAAACGTATGATATTGTACGCTACGCGTTCGATCTTTCGGAGAAAACAGCGCTTCCCGTGCTGTTGCGTATTCCCACCCGCTTATCGCACTCGCGCGCGGGAGTAACACGCCAGCCGGTGCGCGGACAAAATAAGTTGGATGCGTCGTCCGAAAAAAGCAAATGGATTTTGCTGCCGGTAAATGCCCGCAAAAATTATCAAAGTCTGCTTGAAAAGCAAAAAGAATTAATCGGGCTATCTGAAGCGTCGGAATTCAATAAAGAAATTGAAGGAAAAGGTGAAAAAGCGGTCATTGCTTTCGGCATTGCGTATAATTATGTGATGGAAGTGGTGAAAACACATAACCTGAATATTCCGGTGCTGAAAATCTCGCAATATCCTTTGCCCGAGCAAAAAATTAAGGCGTTCACGGAAAAATATATCGATATCCTCGTTGCTGAAGAAGGATATCCTGTGTACGAAGAATTGCTGAAAGGGTTTTTCGGAAACAAAAAATTCCGCGGCCGGTTAGACGGTGCGCTGCCGCGCGCAGGCGAACTGTCGCCGAATCTCATTGCAAAAGCTTTCGGCATAAAAATGGACGATGAAAGAACGATTCCCGAAATCGTGAAAGGGCGCCCTCCGATGCTGTGCCAGGGATGCAGCCACCGCGATCTGTTCGATGCGATAAAACAGGTGTTGGGCGCATATCCTGAACAGCATGTTTTCGGCGATATCGGTTGCTATACGCTGGGCGCACTGCCGCCTTACAGCGCCATCAGCACGTGTGTGGATATGGGCGCGGCTGTGACCATGGCCAAAGGCGCAGCCGATGCAGGCATTCGTCCTGCCGTTTGCGTTATCGGCGATTCCACGTTCACGCACTCGGGCATTACAGGCTTGCTGGACGCCGTGAACGACAAAAGCGCGGTAACGGTGATTATTTCCGATAACGGCACTACTGCGATGACCGGCGGACAAGATTCGGCCGGAACCGACAAGTTTTTCGATATCTGCAAAGGCGTAGGTGTGGAAGAGGCACACATCCGCACCATTGTGCCGTTGAAACGGAATTTCGATGAAAACGTTGCCGTTTTAAAGGACGAATTCGATTACGACGGCGTATCAGTCATCATTTCGCAACGCGAATGTGTTCAGACGGCAGTGAAAAACAAGAAAGCTGCGCGATAATTTTATAAATTTGTAACCCCTCCGTCCCGATGCTCGGGACTCGTCCCCTTTGAGAAAGGGGACAGTTATGCAGGTTGTGCTTTTTTCAGTAGAATGATTCCAGTCTGCAACTCTCCCCTTAGGATAAGGGGAGTACCGCCAAAGACGGGGTGGGGTTACGATGTGTAGTTGATTCTTTAACTTACTAATATGTGATTCAGTATATGCAAAAAAACATCATCATATCCGGCGTAGGCGGCCAGGGAATTTTAACCATGGCGTCTATTATTGATTTGGCTGCCATGAACCTCGGTTTAAATGTGAAACAAGCCGAAGTGCACGGCATGAGCCAGCGCGGCGGCGCGGTGGAATCGCATCTGCGCATATCATCCGAAGAGATTTTTTCAGACCTTATCCCGCTTGGGAAGGCCGATCTCATCCTCTCCATCGAACCGATGGAAGCATTGCGTTATCTGCCTTTTCTTTCGCCTGACGGCGTGATCGTAACCGCCACGGAACCCTACATCAACATCGGAAATTATCCCGATGAAAACGCACTGCTCGACGCCATTGCCGCATCGGGGAAGCACGTTTTTGTGCATGCCGGTTCACTGGCAAAAGAAGCG
>JAQVEB010000370.1 GCA_028698105.1 Petrimonas sp.
GACGGAAAAGAGTTTGATCTGTCATCTTTGAAAGGAAAGAAAATACTGGTCGTAAACGTTGCTTCGAAATGTGGATTCACACCACAATATGCACAACTGGAAGAGTTATATCAGAAATACAAGAACAATAATTTTGTGATTATCGGGTTTCCTGCAAATAATTTCGGGCAACAGGAACCGGGAAGTAATGCGGATATAAAACAATTTTGTACGTTAAACTATGGTGTTACATTCCCTATGATGTCGAAAATAAGTGTAAAAGGCGATGACCAGGCTCCTATCTATAAGTGGCTGACCAACAAGGCCGAAAACGGTAAAATTGACCAAGAAGTTACGTGGAATTTCCAAAAATACCTGATAGATGAAAATGGGAATTTAGCAGCGGTTTATCTGCCGAAAGTAACTCCGATGGACGAAAAGATCACGTCGTGGATCGAAGAATAATACTTTAGTGCATTATTCTGTAAACCAAGTCTTTTAGCAACTCGCCCTGGCTCGCAGAGATGTTGTCTATTCCTTTGGATTTGGCATCGAACGTGCGAAGTAACGAAATGATTTCCATTACTTTATTTACATTGTAGTGTTTTAAGGCCGTCATGTAATCGCGAACGAAAAAGGAACTGCGCAAATTCAGGGCATTTATGATATTTTGTTCCGATTTGTTCTGCACCCAGAAACATTCCAGCAGGTTGCTGAAAAAGTTAAACAGCACGGAAATGGTTACCACCATAGGATTATCCTTCGGATTTTTGTCAAAATAATTTACTATCCGATTGGCAGTCAGGGTGTTTCTCGCTATAATAGCTTTCAGTAATTCAAAGTTGTTGTAATCTTTGCTTATTCCCACATTTTTTTCTACCACGTCGGAGGTGATTCTTTTTTGCGATTCAGGCAAAGAAATTTGCAGTTTTTCCAGCTCTTTGATAAGCCTGCTCAGATCGTTTCCGACAAAATCGGTAAGCATTTGAGCCGATTTTTCGTCAATCACGATCCCTTTTTCGTGGAAATACGATTTAATAAATGCCGGTATCTGGTTTTCATAAAGTTTTTTAGACTCAAACACGACGCCGATCTTATCAATGCTTTTTACGATAGATTTCCGTTTGTCCACGTTACCGTGTTTGTAACAAAGCACCAAAACTGTGGACAACATCGGATTTTTGGCGTATGTTTCCAACACATCAAACCGACTCAATTGTTGCGCTTCCTTTACGATAATCAGTTGATGCTCAGCCATCATCGGAAAACGCCTTGCCGATGAAATAACGGTGTCCACATCCGAATCCGTGCCGTAAAACACCTGCATATTGAAGTCTTTTTCGGTTTCGGTGAGCACTTTATTTTCCAGTAACTCGCTCAGAACATCAATAAAATACGCTTCTTCGCCCATTAACAGATAGATGGGTTTAAAAATTCCTTTGTTTATTTCGCTGCGAAGAGATTCAAACGTTGTTGCCATATCCTTATGCGTAAAATTTACCAGTCGAAACGAAGGTGTTTAATTGTAGAACTGTTGTGCATAATAGACGACAACGATTTAATCCCGATTTTCACATGCTCTTCCACAAAACTTTCCGTAACCAGCTTATCGCTTTTGTCGGTTTTCACTCCTTCGGAGATCATCGGTTGATCTGAAACGAGCAGCAGAGCTCCTGTTGAGATGTGGTTAGCGAAGCCGCAGGTAAATAACGTGGCCGTTTCCATATCCACAGCCATAGCGCGAATCTGGCGCAAATAGTTCTTAAAATCGGCGTCGTATTCCCAAACCCTGCGGTTGGTGGTATAAACGGTTCCCGTCCAGTAATCGCGACCAAAATCGCGAATATTGGACGAAACGGCTCGCAAAAGGCTGAAAGCGGGCAAAGAAGGCACTTCGGGCGGAAAATAATCGTTGGACGTTCCTTCACCCCGGATGGCGGCAATGGGCAGAATGTAATCGCCCAACTCGCTTCGGGCTTTAATTCCGCCGCATTTACCCAAGAAAAGCACCGCCGTAGGCGAAACGGCGCTGAGTAAATCCATGATAGTGGCCGCATTGGCGCTTCCCATTCCGAAATTGATCAGGGTAATCCCCTCGGCCGAAGCGTTAGGCATATTGGCATCCAACCCAACAATGGGCACATTGAAGTGGTTCGCAAATATCTCTACGTACTTTTGGAAATTCGTCAGCAAAATATATTCGGTAAATTCATTCAACGGCCTTTTTGTGTACCGGGGAAGCCAATTCTCTACAATTTCTTGTTTGGTTTTCATAAATGCTTTAATTTTGTCCTTTCAGGCACTTTCAATAAACAAAGATAACATGTACGCGCTAAATTTACCCTCTTTCGATGCAAAAATCTCGAAAACGGATCGTTCAACGATCATTTTCGACCGGTTAAGGCGTAAATATGTGTCCCTGACTCCCGAAGAATGGGTGCGGCAACATTTTGTTAATTACCTGATCATTGAGAAAAACTATCCGGCTTCGCTTATCGCGAATGAAGCGAAAATAAACCTGAATTCTTTGTCGCGACGTTGCGATACGGTCGTGTATAACAGCCGGTTAGAGCCGTTGGTAATTTTGGAATATAAAAGTCCGGATGTGAAGATTACGCAGGAAGTCTTTGATCAGATCGTGCGCTACAACATTGTTTTACGCGTGAAATACCTGATTGTATCCAACGGATTATCGCATTATTGCTGCGAAATGGATTATGAAAACCAAACATTTCGCTACGTAAACGAGATTCCCGATTACGATCAATTAGCCGTCAACGACGAATA
>JAQVEB010000074.1 GCA_028698105.1 Petrimonas sp.
TAGTTTTTCGAGCATTTCGTGCATGCCGTCGAAGATTTTCGGGGTCATGCTGCCGAGCAGCGCCTGGTATGCCGAGATCACTTCCACGAACAACCTGTCCTGTTCCTCGGTTGAAGAACCGGGCAAGATGGAATTGAGCATTACGCGGGCTTCCTTGCCCATAAGGCCGAGAATATCTGCACGGGTGACTTTTTTATCGTGTCCGGTTCGCTCAAGTCCCATGTTCCACGAGTCGGCGTACGTGTCCACATTGTCCCAGAGCGTGCCGTCCATATCGAAGATCAAACTATCGGGTTTCAACATAAAGCTGATTTTTTATTAAGATTGCAAAAATACGCAACTAAGCCCGAAAGGGCAAATAAAACACAGCCAAAAAACAAAAAGCTGCCTGATTTGTTCTATCTCTATAACGATTTAACCAATGGATAAAACAAAAGTTTGTGTCATCATCAATCCCGTATCGGGAACCGAATCCAAGCAAAGCATACCGGAAATGGTCGCCGCGGCTTTCGATCAGAAAAAATTTGACGTGATCATCCGTATCACCGGCTATCCGGAACATGCTACGGAAATAGCCAAGGAAGCGGTGGCAAACAATTTTAAATACGTGCTCACGGCAGGTGGCGACGGTACGGTGAATGAAGTGGCCAAAGCGTTGGTGAACACCGACTGCACATTGGGAATCATTCCTTTTGGATCGGGCAACGGGCTGGCGCGCGAACTGGGCATTCCCATGGATGCCAAGAAAGCGATAGAAATTGTGCTGGACGAGCATACGCGCACCATTGATTACGGCATTGCCAACGACCATATCTTTTTCACCACGTGTGGTGTGGGTTTCGATGCATTTATCAGCGATAAGTTTGCCGAAGAGAAACAACGCGGGCCTTTCGGCTATATCAGAAACATCGTGGAAGGTGTTTTTGATTTTAAAGCCGAAGAATATGAAATTGAACATGATGAAGGATCACTTCGTGAAAAAGCCTTCGTGGTAACCTGCGCAAACGCATCGCAATACGGTAACGAGGCCTACATAGCTCCCGGAGCCGATATGGAAGACGGCAAAATGAATGTTTCTATCCTTAAACCCATCAACGCATTGGAGATACCGCAGACTACATTGCAACTTTTCACCAAAAATATAGACAAAAACGGTAAAATGACTACCTTACTTTCCGAAAAAGTTACCATCAAACGTTCTCGTCCCGGAACTCTGCACGTGGACGGCGAACCGGTAAAAACCGGAAAGAAAATAACGGTAAAAATGGTACACAGCGGATTAAAGGTACTTGCGCCGAAGAAAGTAAAAGAGAAACGGCCGCTCCGCGATGCAAATATTTTTAGTGCGCTCACGCGGTGGATAAATGAAGGGTAAAAACTCACTCTACAAATAGTACAACGATCCACACTCACCCGAAAACATAAATCCTCTTGCAAAGTAAAGGCAAGTTTTCAACTTGTGCGTTGTGTAGCAAAATAAATCTCTTTATTAACCGAATAAAAACCAAAAGGAGCTTGTCTCAAAAGTAAAATCTGCTGTCAAATTGTCTCCCGATAGCTATCGGGAGAATGGATCCGCCAACTGGCGGAGAAATGAAGAATCTATTTAGCTTGACAATGTAGATGTTTCACTTCGTTCAACATGACAAAATGAAACTATAGTGATACTTTTGAGACAGCCTCTTTTTCTCAATTTTGAATTAATATTCTTTACATTATTTCTTCCTCCAAACCGTCACCTGCTGCATGCGCAATTCCTTGATACGTGAAGTTTTGGGAACTGTGAGCAGGATATCTTCCGGTTCACGGATACTGTCGAAGTTTTCCGATAGCACTTTTGTCAACGCGTCCAGCCCGGTAACCGGCTCGCCGTCTTTCTTATAACCTCCGATCCAGTATTTGTGCGCCGTATCTTTCATATCCCACTTGTAATCCGTGGCAATGATCAGGATACCGTTATTATTCAACCGCTCGGGCAGCGCACGCAAGAACTCACGCGGTTTGGCCAGTTTATGCAGAATGTCGGGCATCACGATAAGATCGTACCCGGTGTAAACCGGTTTCAGGTTATTAATATCTGCCTGCATGAACAGAATGTGTTCAGCGCCTTCAACCAATCCCAGTTCTTTCAGCACGACTTCCCGGTAGAAAACCAGATCGTTCTCGTCCTCCATCGTGTAACGCATGGCGCCCTGGGTTTGCAGCTGATTGGCCATGCGAAGCATACGCGCAGTAAAATCGAGCGCGGTGATGTGGTTGTAATACGGTGCCAATTCGAACGCAAGGCGGCCGGTATCGGCATTCAGATCGAGGATTTTCGCCGACGGATCTTCGCCCAATATCGCGCGAATGCGCGATGCAAGTTGTTTGGCGAAAACCGGAGTATCCGAGAAGGCGTCGCCCCAGTCTTTTTCACTGGCAAGGGTAACTTCGGGATCTGTTTCGTAATCGTTTCGCTTAATTACCAGCGGAGCATCCGATTGAATGTACCGAAATCCGGCGTGCTGGTAAAAATGGCGACGAAACGCGTAGCGCGAGTGAAGCGTAGCTTCGTTTCCCGTGGAGATCCACGAACCGCCTTTTATCAGGTTGTGCTTGCCGTCGAAAGTGGGCGTGGAAAAATCGTCGTACAACGGATGAACCTTAAAACCGGGAAAACCCGTAATGGGCGTTTCCGTCAACTGCCACACGTTGCCTATCACATCGTAAAAATCGCCCTGTTTGAATTTATCCACCGGACAAGGCGATGTGCCGTGTTCAAGATTAATATTTCCGGGCGCACTGCCCCACTCCATTACATCTTTCAATCCCGAAACTTCGTGCAGCCTGTACCACTCGGCTTCCGTGGGCAACCGATACGTTTGTCCAGCCTTTTCACTTTTCCAGTTGCAAAAAGCTTTCGCTTCCAGGTAATTCACTTCTACCGGCCAGTTCCACGGCATCGGAATTTCTTCGGCGATCAACCGTAAACGGTATCCGTTTTCGTCTTTTCGCCAGAAAAGCGGCATTTGCGCCTTCTTAAAGTTTCGCCAGTTCCAGCCCTCTTCCGTCCAGTATTTTTCGGTTTCGTAGCCGCCGTCTTCCATAAATCCCAGAAACTCCTGATTAGATGTCAGGTATTTGGCAGCCTTGAAATCGCCAACCTCTTCGGTATAATTTCCGTATTCGTTGTCCCACCCGTAGAACGGATGTTCCATCGGTTTGCCGAGTTTCATGGCTGCCCCTTTCACATCAATGAGTTCATTTTGCGGAGCGCTTCCTGTTTCTGCACAACGCTCACCGAACAAATTCGGAACAACTTTATCCAACGGCAATTGCCGTATCAGCACCGACGATGTTTCCAGATGAATGCGTTCATGCTCAATGCCCATCATGATAATCCAGAAAGGGCTTTCCCAATCAATGGGAAGCGATAGCGGAGCCGTATCAATGATATTGAGAATAGCTTCTTTGGCTTTATCGCGGTACCTGCGCACTTCGGGGACAGGCGGCCAATCGTAATGGTTATTGTCCAGATCGTCCCAACTCATCTCATCCACGCCGATAGCAAAAGTGGATTCGAATTTCGGGTTGATGCGCTGATCAATGATCTTTCCCAAAAACAGTTTGTTGATAAAGAACACGGCTGTGTGTCCCAGATAAAACAAAATAATATGGCGCAACGGATCGCCCCGATGGTAAAACACATCGTCCGATTTCAATTGCGTGTATAGCAATTCATCCACAGCCCACGTTTTCAGGAAATAATCGCGAATCTCGCGCCTCTTTTCCTCCGGCGTACCGGAACGCAGGTCAATTGTTTTTGTAATTAAATCTTTCATATTTTAAAACTGATACAGCCAAGCATCGAGACTTTCAGACTTTTGGCTTCCCATTTCTAATTTCTAATTTCTGATTTCTTTAAATAGATATATTTTCCTCATCTCAAACGAGTTGTCCGGAGAGCGTAGTTTGGTCTGGACAAGCTCTGCATCCAGTTTTTCGAATCCCAGCTTCTCGTATAACGATAAAGCCGGTTCGTTTTCGTCCCACACCCGGATAATGACATCCGTATAATTATTTTTTGCTTCCTGCAAAAAGTTTTTGATCAGTTCAGATGCCACACCTTTTCCCCGAAAACCGGAATGCGTCATCACCTCGGCAATGTAAACCGATGTTTCAACGGGAATTTGCGGACACTTATCGCGGGGGAAATCTTTATCGTATGAGAGCGGAAGCGCGATGAGCACACCCGCCAGTTTATCATCCACAAAAGCCATATTTCCCCAACCGTGGCGAAGCATTTCGTCCAGCGTGCTTTCGGCAGATTCCAACGGAATATGCTGCGCATATTTTCCCGTTGTGAAAGCATTCAGGTACAGATCAATGATTTTACCTCTGAACTTCGGATAATTGAACTCATCCAACAAAAAAACACGTACCTTTTGCGAATTATTTTCCATAACCTTTTTGTTTATGAACAATCGAATCAACGGGATGTTCAAAGATAAAACGGTTTAACATAACAGTGCAGATGAATATTTTTTCAAGGCCTCAAATCGCATCGGAATACGACTTATATTACCAAAGCGATACCGGCAAAATAGTGGATGAAATTGAAAAAGGGATCATTGCCGGCTTGCTCGGTAACACCAAAGGCAAAGAAATGTTGGAATTGGGGTCCGGCACAGGACATTGGACGCAGTTTTTCGCAGAAAAAGGATTCGATGTTACGGCCGTTGACAATTCCGAAGCGATGCTTCAACTTGCCAAAGGCAAAAAAATTGACGCGCGGTTTGTGTTGACCGACGCGCAAAAGCTTCCCTTTGAAAACGAAAGCTTTGACGTATTGGCTTCCATCACCATGCTCGAATTTGTTGATGATCAACAAAAAGCGATTGAAGAAATGTTTCGGGTACTGAAAACAGACGGCTATGCCGTCATCGGCTTGTTGAACCCGAAATCGGCGATCGGACTGAACGCCGCGAAAGATGAAACATTCCGTCATGCCCGTTTCCTCGATCCGGAAAATCTCAGCGAAACGTTCAGCCCGTTTCGCGTTTTGCAAACGAAAAAAAGCGTTTACCTCGATACCGATTTCACGGTATTGGATTACGCCTGTATGCTGGGTTCCGTGGAACCGGCTTTTATCGGAATTTTATTACAGAAAGAAAAATGATCATATCCGTAGAAATCAGCTATTATCCGTTAAGCGAAGCTTACGCAAAGGTTGTGGATGACTTTATCGGAGAGGTGGCAAAACGAAATGTAACCGTTGAGTCGGGCAAAATGAGTTCGGTAATCACCGGAGAGTACAGGGAAGTTATGCACGTCCTTACCGAAACCATCGGCGAATTTATGCAGAAATACCCATCGGTATTCACCATTAAAATATCGAATTACTGTCCGGTTTAACACATCATCGGCTACCAGCCGCCCACGCTACCGCCTCCGCCGCCCATTCCCGAAAATCCGCCGCCAAACGAGCCGCTTCCCCAGTTTCCGCCGCCCGAATTCGACGTTTGCGGCGGTGTTGCTGCGTGATTCACCGTGTTGGACAACGTGCTGTTCAGTGTATGCCCGAAATCGGCAGGACTTAACACTGTTCCCGCAAACCACGGCGGATAATACGGAGGCGTTCCGGGTGAAGAAGACGATAACAGGCTGCTTTGAAACTTTTCACCCCAGATATCTTCCATATCCAACGCAATGGCGTAAGGCAGCAACGCCTCGAACACGGCAGGGGTAACTTCAGGAGGATTAAAATATTGCAATTGCTTTTCTTCGGCAGCGCTCATGTACATCTTCAATCCCTCAATCTGCGATTGATAATGCAGTTTTCGTTCTCCCGGACGTTTGATCAGATAAGCGTACAGCAAATAACCAATGACGATCAGCGGGAATCCGGCAATAAAGCCTATCGCGTTAACCGATAATTGCTTCAAGGGGAAAAAGTACGGCAAACTCAATGCTCCAACCACCAGAGCCGCTCCGATGGTGTAACTGAACCATTTAACTTTCGATTTTTTGAATATTTTCCGCAAAAGAAAAGCAATGATCGTAACCACGAAAAAAGAAAAGAACACACTGCCGAAAAACGAAATAATTTGTTCTGCGGGTTCAAAAGACACAAAATAGATCAAAAAACCAAAATACACCGCCATAATGAGCAAAGGAACGACCAGGAACTTCCAATTGCGGCCTTCTTTCAGCACCGAAGCGTATTGGTTTTTTATGTCGTACCGGTAAGCGGTCATCATGTTCTCCACACTTGCGTTATACTCGCCGTCCAATACAATCTCGTCGCCATCGTTGAACAAATCGCGCAAAACGATGCTTTCTTCGTTCGGCAGCGATGCATCGGCTTCTTTCTGTTTGATAAGCGTGTATATTCTGTCTCGCCGGATGCCGAAAATGCCTTTTTTCTCCGTTTCTTTGATGCGCAAATAGCCTTTCACCGCCAGATTAACAATGGACGATGTGACCAAATCGTTCACATAGTGCTCTTTGCTGAGCAATCCGGCGCTCGCCGGCGATATACCGGCAGGTGGCGAAAACAACGGAATTACAGTAGGTTTGGGAGGGTCAACACCGTATTTTTTCCATGTGAAAAAATAATAGATCAGCAGCAACAGCAGTGCTATTGCGCTTACAATAGGCAAGCCGTTTTTATCGAAAAACGTCAGTTCGCGGGGCTTTTCAACCTCAACCTTCGGCTGACGAACGATTCCCTTGGTGAATCCCACCGTCGCAGTGAGCATTTCGTTCGGTTGCAGGTTTACCGATTCCATGTGCAGCGAACCGTCCGCAAGCGTATCCGTCGTGCAATTTCCTTCGGAAGAACCGTAACCGCCCGTGTAGCAGCGGGAACTGATCACACCGGCCCCGGCCGGTAAACGGATCACGGCGCTCACCGTGTCAATCGGCCGGTCAGACAGGCCGTTCACGTTCCACGCCAGTTCGTCGTAATCGTCGAAAAAACCGATTTGCCCGGCCGTTTCATACGAAATACGGTAGATATAAAATCCCGGATCAAGAAAAATGTCGCGGTCGCCCACGTAGATAACCAAGTCGTCGCCTTGTTTTTCCGTGAAAAAGTTCACCGGAAGGCCGTCTTTCTGTACGCCGGTGACATCATAGTTCATACGGATCCGGTTGCCGTTTTTTTCGCTGCGCAGCAGCGGCAACGCACGCGTGATGCCTCTTTTGAAAATGTCTCCTTTGGCGTAAACCCGTATGTCTTCCTGCACGGAGATCGTGCCCGACGTATCGATACTTACTTCGGAGCGAAACGAGTAGATGCGTTCTTCCTGCGCCGTCGAAAGGGCACAGGAAAACAACAGAAGCAAACCGAGCAAAAGGCTGCGCATCAGAATTTAACTTGGGGAACTGCTTTTTCTTCCTCGTTCTCCAGTTCGAAGAACGGTGATTTGGTGAAGTGGAACATTCCTGCAACAATGTTGCTGGGGAAAGTGTCGATGACGATATTTTTTTCGCGCACCGTGCCGTTGTAATAACGGCGCGATTTTTCGATATCCGACTCGATCACGCTCAACTGGTTTTGCAATTGCATGAAATTTTCGTTGGCTTTCAGTTGCGGATATTGTTCGGCTACAGCGAGCAGCTTTATTAATGCTGCATTCAGGTTATTTTCAGCAGCTTCCTGCGATTTCACGTCCGTAGCGTTCATCGCGTTAGCACGTGCCTGCGTTACCTGTTCAAAAGTTTCGCGTTCGTGCGTGGCATATCCTTTTACGGTTTCTACCAGATTCGGTATCAGATCGTGGCGTTTTTTCAGTTGAACGCTGATGCCGCTCCAGGCCTCATCAACCAGCGTACGTAGGCGTACAAGTTTGTTGTAAATGGAAACGCCGTAAAACAAAAAGACAACGATAAGTACCAGTAAAATAAGTCCAATTCCCATAATATTCGTTTTTTATTGGTTATGATGTGATAAAGATACGATAATTTTCTGTTTCCGATGGAATTCCCATACTTTTTTATTGAACATCCACCCTTGAAATGTGTTATAAAAACAACGTAAAAACAATTCAATAAACAGTTATATTTATGCAAAATTTCATTTTTCAAAACCCGACCAAACTGGTGTTCGGGAAAGGACAAATCGCGAAGTTACCGGAACTTCTTCCGAGAGACAAAAAAATAATGGTCACCTACGGTGGCGGAAGCGTGAAAAACAACGGCGTGTACGATCAGGTGACGACCGCAATGAAAGGCTTTGATTACATCGAGTTTTGGGGCATTGAACCCAATCCTACGGTGGAAACCATCCGTAAAGCGGTCGCCCGGGGAAAGGAGAACAACGTGGGATTTTTGCTCGCCGTTGGCGGCGGTTCTGTTCTGGACGGCACAAAACTCATCGCTGCCGGTATCGCGAGCGAGGTGGACGCGTGGGATATTGTAAAGAAAGGATATGCCGAAGAGCAACTGCCGTTTGCCGATGTGCTCACGGTTCCCGCAACCGGATCGGAAATGAACCAGGGTTCCGTGATCACCCGTGCGGAGACACGCGAGAAATACGGATGGTTCGGGAAATACCCGCAATTTTCCATCCTCGACCCCGAAGTAACGTACAGTCTCTCCGATTATCAGGTGGCTTGCGGGCTTGCCGACGCCTACACGCACGTGTTGGAGCAATACCTCACCACGCCCGGACAATCACGTCTGATGGATCGTTGGGCGGAAGGTGTTTTGCAGTCCGTGATAGAAATTGCACCGAAAATAAAGGAAAACCCAAAAGATTATGATCTGATGGCCGATTACATGCTGGCTGCGACTCTTGCCCTGAACGATTTCATTCGGATGGGAATTGCCCAGGATTGGGCCACTCACCAGATCGGGCACGAACTTACCGCTTTACACGGTGTTACGCACGGACATTCGCTCGCCATCGTGATGCCCGGTACGCTTCGCGTTCTCAAAGAACAAAAACACGACAAGCTGCTGCAATACGGCGAACGTGTTTTTGGAATTACCGAAGGTACAGAGCAAGAACGGGTGGACAAAGCCATTGAAAAAACCGAAGAGTTTTACCGTTCTTTGGGATTGACAACGCGCTTATCGGAAGAAAATATCGGTGAAGAAACCATCGAAATTATTCGTAATCGTTTCAACGAACGTGGCGTAGCTTTCGGAGAAAATAAAAATGTTACGGGGGATGTGGCGAGGGAGATATTGATTTCTTGTTCGTAAAATATCTACTGAGGGCGTCACTCAAAGTGACACCCTCAGTATTAAATAATTAATAAAAAACAAATGCTATGATTAAAAACATTTTTCTGGGGATTTTCTTGTTAGTTGCATTCTCTTGTAACAAAAATGAGGACAATAATTTAGTGAAGGAAGGAAAGGGAACACTTTTTTTAAGTGGAGGATATGCTTTTTGTGCAGAGCAAATACGACTCGACAACAAAGATACATTGGTAATTTCTCTATTCGAATTCGATATTAGACAATTGAAATCAGGAGACAGGGTAAGTGTAAAATACAAAGAAAAAGGCATAAATGAGTCTTGTCCGCCTTACATTGATTGTGAAGTTATTGAATTGCGGAAAATAAAATGATAAATACATATAAAAAGCACCTCTACTATTTTTTTGAAAAACTCCTCTATTATCGTCATATAAGTGGACGAATTGATAAAGTATTTCAAAAAGATATAAAAGTATATAGTTCAGAAGAAGCGATAATTGAATTTATTTCTGCACTTGTAATAAGTGATTGGACCGGTCCTACAGATAATGGCTGGGAGATAAATTTTCCTACAGGCCATATAACAGAGACTAATAAGGAGAATTACGAAACTGAAATTAGAAAATTTCTTTCCAAACAACTATGTCTACTATATGCTCAATCTTTTGAATCATTTGAAAGATACTTAAAAAATTGTCTTTTTGAAAGAATAGTGCGAGATGATACCATAAAAGCATATGCAATTTCATTATACTCAAAAAAACGAAGGCCTTCATCAATTACTCGTGAGAATATGCTCAGTGGAGATGGGCTTTTCAAAGTTCTCAAAAAAGCAGGTGGTAAATCATTTAATAAATTTTCTTCTAACAACAACTTAAATATCAAATTTAAAGAACTGTGGACAATTTTATCGGAAGTAAGACATTCTATAACACACAGAAAATCATTGATTGAGAAGAAGAAAGTAAATAAATCAAGTCATCACTTTGGTATTTTCAACTATCTTTTTAATTCGAAGAACATATCAGATGACTTAATATTAATTGAATTAACGTATGGAAAATTCGATAATTTAATCAAGAGATTTTCTGAATTTGCATTTCAAATTTTCAAACTTTTAAGTATTGAAGAAAATCTTGAATGGAAAGATAGTGAATAGCTTACTTACGAAACTAACATATACATAAATAAAATCAGAAATAATATTTTTATGAAAAAACTATTATCAATCCTTCTGACGAGCCTGTTTATCTATTCGGCTTCAGCAATGGATGACGCCCGCATGCTGCGTTATCCCGATATCAACGGAAACTTGATTGCCTTTGTATATGCCGGCGATATTTGGTCGGTAAACGCGAACGGCGGCGCAGCCAAACGATTGACATCGCACGCGGGTATCGAACTTTTCCCAAAAATTTCGCCTGACGGCAAATGGATTGCTTTTTCGGCTGAATATTCCGGTAGTCGTCAGATCTGGGTAATGCCCGCCGAAGGCGGCACGGCTCGCCAACTCACGTTTTACAACTCCGAAGGCATAATGCCGCCGCGCGGCGGTTTCGATAACGTGGTGCTCGACTGGACACCCGACAGCAAACGCGTACTTTTCCGCGCCAACCGCACCACTTTTGGTGAACGCAACGGAAAATATTTCACCGTAAGCATCGAAGGCGGGTTTGAAGAGCCGCTGCCCATCGTAAACGGTGGATTCGCAACCTTTTCGCCTGACGGCGCACAACTGTGTTTTACACCGGTTGACCGCGAATTCCGTACGTGGAAGCGCTACAAAGGTGGTCGAGCCACCGAGTTGTGGACGTACGACCTTAAAAACAATACATCGGAACAAATCACACATTGGGTAGGCACAGACCAGTGGCCGACGTGGGAAGGCGACAATATTTTTTATGCATCCGACCAGGACACGCGCCTGAACATCTGGCGATACAACACACGCACCAAAGAAAACGTGCAGATCACGCATCACAAAGAATTTGACGTGATGTGGCCGTCGGGACAGAACGGAAAAGTAGTATACGAAAACGGCGGTTATCTCTACGTGCTGGACACCGCATCGGGCAAATCCGATAAGATAACGGTCTCCATCAACTACGACAATCCCAATCTGTTGCCGTATTTCAAAAACGTGAAAGATTTTATCGGTAGTTATTCCGTTTCACCTTCCGGGAAACGGGCATTGTTCGATGCACGGGGAGATATTTTCTCTGTTCCGGTGGAAAACGGCGAAATCGAGAACCTCACAAATACGCAAGGCGTTCGCGAAATTTTCCCTGTTTGGTCACCCGACGGAAAACAAATCGCTTACTATTCCGATGCCACGGGTGAATACGAAATGTATCTGCTCGAAAATAAGAAAGGCGCTCAACCCAAACAACTTACCAAAGATTCCAAAGCATGGAAATACACGGCGGAGTGGTCGCCAAACAGCAAATATTTGGTTTATTTCGACCGCG
>JAQVEB010000371.1 GCA_028698105.1 Petrimonas sp.
TTTCTTCCAAATAGCCCGCTATTTGATTCGTAACGAACCCGCCTGCCGCAGGCAGGAATCCAAATCCATCAAAAAATGAATAAAAAACATCGTCAGAAAAAATTCAAAACAGTTTCTAAGTTTATGCTTAATTGAAGAAGTTGTATCAAAATCATGACAATCTTTTCAATTTATCATTGTTTGAAGTGATCCGATAACTATAGGGACTACATCGCTAACAACATTTCATCATAAAATAACGCACATCAGCATATAAAAGTGTTTTATGTACGCAAAGGCGCAAAGACGGGAAGGCGCAAAGAGTTATTTTTCACCTCACTAATAATCTGAGAGACAGGCTTTCTTTTAAATGAGAAAATAACGTAGCGGCTTGGCGTCTTAGCGTTTAAAATAATAATGATTATCCGCAAACCTTCCTAATTAACCGTGTCAATTGCCACGCCATTTATGGCGTGGATAATTAGATGTATCTATGAGATGGGCTTTAGCCCAACTTATTCCGCAATCGGAAAGTTTACATAAATTTCGGCTAAAGCCAATTTAATTAAATTCATACCTTCCACGGCTTGAAAGCCGTGGCAATTGATATTAGGACACTTTGCGGATAATCATAAAAATAATTTTATAACAAATGTTGTACAGACCTTTTCCCTCTACCCTTCAAAACCAACTTTCCGGTGCGATCCGTCGCAAAAAGGTTTATTCTGCGAATGTCCACAACGACAAAGCGTGGCCGTTTCTTTTTCTTCAACTGTTCCGTCTTGTAATTCCAATTTGAATTTTCCGGTCACGATAAGTGGGCCGTTGGGCTGAACTTTAATTTTAAAATCGCTCATAATCAATTAATTTATATATTAGACAATACTTTATTTTTTGGCACGGTGGCCACAAATTCTTTTAAGTAAAAAGGTTCAAAATAAGCCGTGTCCACGAAATCTTTTTCCGTGAAAGCTTTTTCGGCGAGCGCCGTCATGGCCGAAGCGAGCGGATAAACATCCGGTAAAAATCGTGCGTTGGGATGTGTGATCATCGTTTTACACTTATCGGCTCCGTTACCGAAAAACACCACGCGATGGTTTTCCAACAGGTCGGAATAGCCGTTTTCCGTTACAATATCGGCGGCTGTGGGGCGAACAACGTTCAGCGAAGTATCGAAGAAAGTGGCATAGACTTCCATTCGCCGCGCATCTATCATCGGACAAAGAAGAGCATCTTCTTCTACTTCGTCTTTCAACATGTGCGCCATGATCAAAGGCGTGGGGATAGCGATCAGCGGCGCGCCGAGGCCATAGCTGAGGCCTTTTGCTTCGGACACGCCAATGCGCAATCCGGTATAAGAGCCCGGGCCGCTACTCACCACAACGGCATCCACATGCAGCCCTTCACGGCGGACGTGTTGCATTGTTTCTTCCACAAACACGCCGAGTTTTACCGCATGCGATTGTCCCGTAAAGTCTTCTTTATTGTAAACGATTTCTCCGTTTTTTGAAAGGGTAGCCGAACAAACCGGTGTAGCTGTTTCAATTTGTAAAAAAGTGCTCATGAGCGCGTCGCAATTTGGTTTAATAACACTCGATCTGTTAAATAGTTCAATAAAAAAAGACTGCATCATTTTCAGAAGCAGTCTTTCAGACTATCGAAGTTTTTGTTCCTTAATATCTGTTTCTGTCACGGTTTTCGCGATTTCCGTAACCACCACGGTTGTTGTGGCGCGGGCGATCGCCGCCTTCGGCGCGTGGACGAGCCACGGATACCGATAATGTACGTCCGTCGTATTCTGCTCCGTTTAATTCATCAATAGCACGTTGTCCGTCTTCATCAGCCATTTCTACAAAGCCATAGCCTTTAGAACGGCGCGTTTCCCTGTCTGTAATAATTTTTGCTGAGGATACTTCTCCATATTCCTCAAAAAGCTCTTTTAAATCGGCATCGCTAATCTGATAGCTCAAGCCTGCAACGAAAATGTTCATGTAAAAAAATTAAAATAAATAAATTAAAAATTGCGCAGAAAGATAATGTATAAGAGAGGTTAACCAATTGCTTAACGTTGCGAGAAGAAATTTGAAAACGATTCTGCTATAAAAACTTTTGCGCAGCAAAGATAGGAATAAAAAACTAAGTCTTACGTTTTTAGTTGTTTTTTTTCGGTAAAAAACGTAAAAAAGAAAAACGCCCCCGATATTTGAGGACGTTTACGGACAATTTCTGTCAAATTATCATTCTTCTGCCGTTCCGGAATGCATCTTGCGGCTCAAAACCGCACGACGCTCGCGCTAAGACGATTATTCTTTCACGCCGTTTCTCCGGAGCAAAGCTTCGATGGAAGGCTCCTGCCCGCGGAAATTCTTGTACAGCGTCATCGGCTCTTGCGAGTTGCCTTTTTCAAGAATGTTGCGGCGAAACGATGCGGCCGTTTTTTTATCGAAAATACCGTTTTTACGGAATACCGAAAATGCATCGGCATCCAACACTTCCGCCCACTTATAACCGTAGTATCCGGCGGCGTATCCGCCCGAGAAAATGTGTCCGAACGATGTGGACATGCAGGTTTCGGGTATCACCGGAAGCACTTTCACCTTATCCATGGCGGCATGCTCGAATGCACGAACATCGCCGGCGAAAGGGCTATCTAACGTGTGCCAGGCCATATCCAGGTAGCCGAACGATAATTGCCGCAGGCAAAGGTAACCGGCGTTGTAGTTGGCCGCGTCAATGATCTTTTGCACCAG
>JAQVEB010000075.1 GCA_028698105.1 Petrimonas sp.
CACATCCTTTCTCCATTTATCCTGCTTATGATTCCATGCGGCCTCTACCGAACCATCAGTTACACCTAGTGGCTCCATGAATTGCATATATAACCATGGAGACAATTCAAATTTGGGAGTTGGATCAATTTGAATAGAGGAAGCTTCAACAACATTTGTTGTCAAACTGATATTTACGTTCGGAGCTGCTATCATCGAAGTTCCACTTGCGCCAATTATTTTCAGAAAATTTCTTCTTTTCATAGATCCGGTTTTCGTATCAAGTTTCACAAACGTTGTGAAACTTGATACTCCTTACCATTATAAATTGAGTCCACTTGAAAAAGTCATTTATTGAAAAACAACATTTGATTATCAGTTTATTACAACGTCGAATTCTTGGATTTTGAACATTTTCAAGTGGACTCATTTATAAAAATCCCTCCTTTTCCAGTAACGCCATGGCTTCTATGAGCGTGCAACCGCTAATCTGGGCACGAAGAAATGAGTCTTTAGGTTTGAAATACCAGGCATAATTGTAGAGTAAAATATTCCCATCATTTGTGGCAGATGCATAAGTCATCATCGCCTTGGCATTGTATTCAATGAATTCGATATACTTATCTTTTTTGTCTGCCGGCAGGTCAGGATGCATGATCAATCTGGTAAAATATCTGATAAATATTCCTTTAAAGAGATTTACATCATGATCTTCCTGTTCTGCCCAATCGCTCAATATACGATTCGTTTCAGTAGGTACGGACAGGTTTTCCAGCGTCCAATCCGCTGTTCTTATCGCATCGGTGAGGTACCGCTGTTCTCCCGTAACATCGTATAATTCCATGGCTGATCCAAGGAATGTGCCGGCGTTATAGTTCCATGCACCTGATTTATTGTCTAAATCATCATACACGCCTCCGGTAACGGGGTCATGCCTTGCTTCTCTCATCCATTCATACATTCTTTTGGCCCATTCCAGGTTATTGATCCCGCCGATCTTTTCGGTATCCCCATACTTCACCCAACGTCTCACCCCGATTATTGTGGCGGGACCTGTTGAAGGTACACCCGGTACACTTCCGGGTTGGTCATTCCATTTAATGCCGCCTCCGTTGTCGTCCCATCCTTCTAATACCCATTTCCATAAATCCCTGGCAGATGTTTCGTATCGTGCATCGGACGTGGCCTCGAAAGCGCGAAGGTGTGCCAATCCGTGCCAGGCCATATCATCATAAAAAGAGTTTTTAAATGTATTGCCATTTTTTCTCTTCACTCCTTCGTAGAAATCGTAAATAATTTGATAATACTTACTGTCATTACTCCTTAAATAGGCATCAATGATTACATCAAGAGCGTGCGCTTCCGGCCAGTAGTCATATCTGTTGATTGTTCCGGTCACGCTGTTATTGAAGTGTTTTGCATTATTATTCCAGAATCCTCTCACAAAGTCTAAGGTGCTTCTATCTGCCATATCTGCCCATGAACCGCCCACAGCACTAAAATCTTCCCTGACAACTTTAATTGTGTGGGTATATTTTGACATATCGACAATGACTTCAGCCCATTTATCCTTTAGATTGGCTGCGTATGTCCAAACGCCATCCCATAGTTGACGGTCGTGATTTGTGATGATACTCTCTTTCATGGGGAACGGGCTATCGGTTGCCCGCTCCAGGAACTTATTCTGGCCTTCTTCTGTCATTCTGAATTTATATCGGGTTTCATCCCCCCAGGCTTCTTGCGAAAAATTAATCAGACACACAGTGCTCCATATTCCACGGCCTTGATATTGGAGATTTATAGCCCTGTGTTTTATACAATAATACAATGAGATATCTGTAACCTCTCTCAGGCTGGCCGATGCGGAGGATAAATTGACCGTTATTTTGTAAACGCCACTTTTTGCGACTTCAGAATTAGTATCTTCTTCAACCAGTTTATTGCCCTTTAAGGAGAATGATCTTATTTTGTCTCCCTCGGTGTCACTTATAAATCTGAAAGGAAGCCCGGCAGTGAGTTCAGAGAATATGACAAATTCCGTATCTGTAATTTTGGTGAATTCCATGGCCTCTGCTATATTTTCTCCAAATTCAGTTCCTTTTCCAGTCAGGAATAAAGCAGTAACTGGTGTTTCGACATCAGGCCGTTTGATTACAATTCTGCCTACCTGTTGCGACATGGCAGAGACCGAGTCGTAATAGGCTCGCACCGTCCATTTGATCGTACCGCTGCTACCCGGTTCAATATCTGCCTTAGCAGCAATTTCATCAAGCCTGATGTGATTAACATTGATGCTATTGCTGGTTGTGGAAAACGTAAAGATTGGCTCGGCTGAAGTACTGTTCTCCTTAAAGAATATAATTTCATATTTTGGCGTTACTCCTTTACTTGCATCGGCACGCTGCCATTCGAACTTTTCCATAGAGTGTGGATTATTTGTAAGTGTTAAAACACTATTATCAGTAGGTGAAATAAGCCTTTCTACCGCTTTTATTTCGATCGTATTGTTTACCTCGTCATCATGTGAACATGATAAAAGGACAGCCGATACAATAAAGGGAACTAAGAAATAATAGAATCTCTTTTTCATACCATAATTTTTTAGATATTAGAATTATTGTTAATTAGATATCGCTGCACAAAGCATTGGCACACCATAAGAGAGGTGCCTGACCGTGCAGGTCTCCTGTTACGCGTCTACGATCAAGATAATATTGATAGTCGTTCCTGGCATTTGTTCCCTCACAAACTTCCCTTATATTGTCATCCTCATTCAGATAGGTTAAAAGAGTAAGCCATGCCTGTCTGGCAGCCGCTCCGTAGGTCGTCTTATCGATCCATCCTTTCTTTACTCCTACAATCATGGCATATGTGAACATGGCCGTGCCGGAAGTCTCTTTCCATGATGCAGGATCATCTATGAGTTGTCTCCACATACCATCATCAGCCTGATATTGAAGTAATGACCTCATCATTAACTTATAAGCCTCCTCTATTCTTGGCTTATCGGGATTTTCTTCAGGAAGTATCCTCAATAACTCCACCATACCTACTGCCATCCATCCATTTCCACGTCCCCAAAAGAATGGCACAGCAGGCGTATGGTAGAACAGCCCGTTGGGACGTTGAATATGGTCTAAGTACATCACCATCTCATTAGCGGTTCTGTCAATATATTTCCTGTCTCCTGTAACCTGGTACGCTTGTGCTTGTACCGCAGTGATCATAAACATATCGTCAATCCATATACGTGTTTGCCATGAATACCCTTGTTCATGCCAGTCCCTCTGCGTCTGTGTTGCATTGGACGGCAATTCCCACTGTGTATCAGCGTAATGTAATCCCAAGTCGAGATGTCTGTGCGCCCCTGTAGTCTTATAAATTTCCAGTGGCACAGCCCCGAACACATTGTTATCCACATGGTTGGCAGCAGGGTATAAACTGGAAGATCCCGACGAGAAGAATATATCGTCATATCTCGCGAGTAACCGATTATAGAGTTGTTCATCTCCTATCGTCCTGGCAAACCAAAAAGAGCCTAACCACGTACATACATAAGGGTAATTGACACGTGGATTTTGCCCGTCCACAGTCCTGATATACCGTTCTGTCAGCCTTTTTCCTATCACTTTAGGATCACTTCCTTCGGGAAAAATAGTTAAAACGGCATCTTCGTGTAACGGTGTTGCAGAAGCCTTTGTCTCCTTCGATCGCTTTCCATAATTATCTATAGCTACAACCGTCACAACATATGTCCCATGTTTCGACACTTTTATAAAGAAAGAACCTTTATTCCCGGTAGACCGACGAATATTAGTTCTAACTGCCTTGTCTTCATCCTCTCCTTCCAGCAGATAGGAGACTTCCACGGAAGTGGCTTCCATCGGATAAATCCATGCGACCTGCAACTCATTGGGCTTTTCTGTACTTGTGATCACCAAATCTTCAACTGTAGGCATAATAGTTACCTTATCTTCCTCTTTATCCTTATTATCTTCATCAGAAGGCACAATATCATCCGTTCCACAGGAGAAAAATAACAGGAGAAAAAGCATAATCCATTTGCTCGAAAATAAATTATATTGAATAGATCTCATTGACTTATGTAGTTTGTTTTATTCTTTTTTATCGATATTGTTTTGTAAGTCGTATTCCTTGAAACTAAATCGTTGGATCAACGACATTTTAAATACCCTGTTTTTCCAATGTCGCCAGTTGTGCCAGCATCTCCACGAATCCTCCTTCATGCAGTACTTCCCAAGAGGACTGCGTTTTGTTTACAAAATATTTATTACTCAATAAATTAGTCGTTCTATCACGACATTCCGACTCCCATGCCTGTAACATACTTTTCTCGAAAGCATCAATATAGATTCTCCTGTTATCTATTTTATAGAGTTCTATAAATCCCCTAAACATTATAGCAAAAAACCAAGCATGATCTCCATTTATCCTGTAAAACTCTTCACCCAATTCTTTGGAATTATATAAGGAGAACCATCTTTTATATGCGGAAAGTGCTATCTGGCTAGCATCTTCCAAATACTTCTGTTCGCCGGTAATATTGTAGAGCAAACAGGCGGCTTGCATAGGCTGGCCCGAATTATAGCTGTATTTGGCTTTGTCAACAACCATCGACGGGCTGATATTGTCATAAAAGAGGTGGTCATTAGGATCCTGCATATACTGCTTTAACCAGGCATATAACTCTTCAGCCTTTTCCAAATACTTCTCCTCTTTTGTGATTTCATAGAGTTTACATCCCAGTACAGCCGCAGGCGCCGTAGAGCAAGTATGTTTATTGCTGTATGCAGGCATTTCTCTCCAGAGAATTCCACCTCCGGCTGAGCTTGTATTTCCCACCATCAGATAGTCCCATACCATCTCAGCCTTTTCCAGAAATCGATTTTCCCCGGTTTGTATGTACAATTCGGACATATCCAAACCGATCCATACATTATCGTCATAGAATCTTTGATTCCCGTTTTGCGGATAAACAGCATAAGCACTCAGGTCATTATCGGTCGTGATAAAGCGGTTAATACTGTTGTACATGCGGTTTGTCATAGCAGTATATTTCTCCTCATATTCAGTTCCGATAGAAGCATTCCGCAATGCAACAAACCCGGAGAACCCAGATCCCTGTCCCCATACAACAGCATCGCCGTCCCAATAGGGGCCTGTAGCATTTGGATACCGGGTATTCCAACAGTCACGGGGTGATTTCCCGAAACAGAGATCCATAAGGGAACTCATAAGTATATCCGCCCGTTCAATAAAAAGAGTTTTCACCACATCCTCTTCCCTAGTGGGGGAGGCTTTAACCGTTACTTTCTCCGAACGCTCTCCGTAATTATTAATGGCTACTGCGCTAACAATATATGTCCCGTGTTCCGATACTTTAATCAGAAAAGAACCCTTGTCTCCTGTAGTCCGGCGTATGTTGTTATTGACCGCGCTGGCTCCATCTGCACCTTCCAACAGGAAGGAAATCTCAACAGAAACTGCCCCAGAAGGATAAGTCCAGGTAGCCTGTAGTTCATTTGCTTTTCCTGTTTTTTCGACCACCAGATCATTTACCAGGGGAACAACAACTTCCTCTCCCGGCTCTTTATCATTATCTTTCTCATCCGGGACCGGATCATCCGCTCCACATGAAATAAGTGATGTGAAAGAGAATATGATCCATCCCGTGAAGAACAACGCGTAATTAATTTTCCCCATGCTTCTTTTCCTTTCTTATTTTATTACCACCGGTCTGATGGGTTCGCCACTGATCGTAATCACACCCTCTTCCGAAAATTCCAGGTTATTGATGTAAGATGTGCGTGGACCAACACTGTTACTGTTAGCATGAGCATGATAAATATATTTATAGCTACCATCGGCAGTCATAAAAGGTGCACCATGACCGGTACCAATCAAGCCGGATGCAGCCGGTTTGTCTCTGCGCAGGATCGGATTTCCACTGTACTTAATCCAAGGCCCCATAGGAGAGTTCGACGTGGCATAGCCCACCGCATAATCTTTACTTTCAAAATGATTGGCTGAGTAAATCAGGTAGTACGTATCTCCCCTCTTCAATATTGAGGGGCCTTCAGCAACTTTACCTTGGATTCTCTCCCAGGGTTCTGAAGCAGTGATGCATCTTGTGAGTGTTTCAGATTTTATACTCTTCAGGTCATCATTCATTTCAGCCACCCATATCACGTTCCCATCAGTAAAACGCACATAATAAAGATAAGGTGTACCATCATCGTCAATAAACAACGAGGTGTCGATCCCTTTCTCATTGGGTACAATCGGCCTTCTTTCATCCTGCACAAACGGTCCTTCCGGCCTGGTGGCTGAAGCAACACAGATATGCTCATCTACAGAATAAAACATGTAAAACCTGTTCTTGGACGCTATGTAATAGACTTCAGGCGCCCAGAACCATCTTGTTCCCCAGGAGTTCTCCGGAGGCAGTGCAAGGCTTTCGTTCCGCCTCCAATGCTCCAGGTCTTCCGAGATATATACTTCGAAACCATTGATACGGGTACCATAAGCGTAGTATTTACCATTGTGATATATCACATGAGGGTCTGCAATCGGCAGCCGGTCATTTATTACTTCTACAACGGGTGGTGCATCCTCCTCTGCGGGTGTAGCGGTTACCGTCACTTTCTCTGAGCGTTTCCCGAAATTATCGATCGACACCGCCCCAATCACATAGGTGTCATATTCTGGCAATTGCACCAGATAGTAGCCTCTGGTTTCGTTATATACCCGCACATTGGCCGTAACGGCATTTTTCTCATCATCGCCCTCCGGTAAATAAGAGACCTCTACAGAAGCAATACCATTGGGGTTATACCAGGTTATATCCAACTCATTCGCCTTATTGGTTTCTCTGGCTGTGAGTCTGGTAACCAGAGGTACCGGCTCTTCTTCTTTGGGTTTCTCCTTATCATCTTTCCCTTCAGTTAGAGGATTTTCGCTGTTTCCACAGGATTGAGCTGAAAAGAATAGAAACCAAGCACTTAATAACAAGCAATATTGGGTCATTCTCATAATTATATCTATCAATTAAAAAACGGAACATCTTTCATGGCAAACGACGGGGTACCATTACCCACCAAAGGCCAGCCGTCTGCATCCCATTCTACCTTATCGATCATTAAACTGCGGGAGTCACTTCCATTATGGACATAAGCGTGATAAAGCATCCAATCCACACCCCTGTCATCGGTAATAATTCTCGAATTGTGGCCTGGGCCGGCAAACATTTCATTTCCTCTTAACACTATCGGGTTATAATTGGTGGGATTCCAAGCATCAAAAATATTCATATCTACGCCATTCTTGTTCAGGTAGGGTCCTTCCAGCCGGGTAGACCTTCCAACCACCACTTTATAAGAGCTGTTCATTCCTTCACAACATGCGCCAATAGAAGCAAACAAATAATAATAATTGCCTCTTTTATGGATGTAAACCGCTTCAAACGATTTACCTGCCACCTGTTTCTTTTTAGTCATATCTTTTACAGCATAGCCGTCGGCTGTTAATTCAGTCATATGGATTCCCCCCCAGCTTCCCCAGAAGAGGTAACGTTTGCCATCTTCTTCAAAGAAACAGGGGTCGATGGAGTTATGCACACCTATCTCGCCACTGACAAACAATTTACCGTTAGGATTGCCCGGAGGAGGCAGAAAAGGCCCCTGTGGCAAATCAGATATTCCTACACCTATACCGCATGTGGCACCTCCACCCCATTTAGATATGGAGTAATACATTACATACTTACCATCAAAATAGTTGATATCGGGTGCCCACATCCCCGTCTCACTTACATTATCTTCCGTGAAATCCGGCCTTTCACTAAACACCTCACTCGAACTACCCGCTATTCGGCTCCAATTAACCAGATCAGTCGATTTATAACCTCTCACACGGCCTGATGTTACATAGAGATAAAACGTGTTCCCCCTACGAATCACTGTAGGATCTGCATAACTTCCCGCTACAATAGGGTTTGTAAGATAGTACTCATTACCCTGTTTCAATCTCACCGTAAATTCCTTCGAAGTACCATCTTCTCCCTCAATAACATACACAACCGGTTTGGAAAAATCATGTTTGCCTACTCCGCTTGTCTGTACCACCCCATTTACTTTGACAACCGCATTCTTCTCAACTGTTGTGAATTCCGGTTGTAACGATGAGATATCTATATTCAGGGGGATTTCATTCTCATTTGAAATCTCCCCGGTTTCCAAGTGAATGGTGGGCTGAAATTGTTCCATCTGCTTGCCGGGGAAAGTGAATGTCAGGAAGTTATTCGATAATCCTTCCTTGGTGATGGTAACCCTGTATGATTTTTGTTTTTTATCCGCAACGAAGAGATCATACACAATCCCTTCGGAAAAATCGTTTTCCCCTCTCCCACTCTGCTGGATCTTACCGTTGACCTTAAGTAGTGCATCCTGATTATTTAACCGGAATTCTGCAATCAACCGGGAAAGATTGACATAGGAAGGAATCTCCTGCTTATTGGTAATGATATGGTTCACATTGTCCACATGAAGCACGTGATTGACTGTTCTTTGGTCCCATACAGAGAAATGGGTGATCTCCGCCTGGACAATTTTGTTATCGGGATCGTCGCATGAGCACAAATACAAGGCAACAACAACCGACAACCAACAACTCATGCATATTCGTCTCATAAGTATGATTTTATTTTCCAACTTTTTGATCGTTTGCGTTTACACGGGGTTACCTGCACTTACCGGAAACCCCGTGTAATCACACAAACACTCCATTACCACTGAATCTGCTGATCTTCGTCAGGTATTAAGGTATTCAGGTCGCGTTGCATAGACAAAGAACCAGACACAGAATATTTAATCACATTCCCCGGGACAGTAGTATAATCATCAAAATCGTATGCCAGGTTAAGAGTGATGTAAATATGTTTCAGATATGGCTTTGTTACATCCATAGCTTCCTCAATCGAATAACTCGGTTGCCCGATTACTTCCAGATTGATATCCGGATTATCCGTATAAATATTCAACTTTTTGGTAAGAAGATCCACCCTTTCATCGGTAAACTCAATAAAAATCTTGTACAGTTTACGGTCACGAGAGTCAATATTTCTGGCTCCCGCATAGAGAAAAATGGTTTTATCATCCACTACAAAAGTTCTGTGACTGCTCAGCGTCATCGGATTCTTGGTATCTCCTTCGAGCACTATTTTGTATAAGGTTCCATTGTAGGTACCCGAATAATCATTAAACGGATTGATCCGTAGCAGGGCTTTCCGATAGTGTTTCCGAGGATTCGGCTGGTAGTTGTTCGCCGGATCTTCGAGAATGGTCAGAGGTAACACCCATTTGTCAGATTGATCCAGATCACCCAGCGTAAATTCTATGGGAAGTGTGACAGTAGATTCTCCGGCAGGAATCTCGACTGTTTCCGGAAAACTGTAATATTTTTTATCTAGGACTCTAAAATAGAGTTCTTCACGGTGACCATAGCGCTCCTCGTTTAAAACAGCCATCGTATCGAGATCCAATCCTATGCGCACTGTACGCTTTTGTATATTCGGCGTTGAACCGCTGATGATTACAGGAAGTTGATAGGTCACTCTCCCTTCAGGGTGGTAGCGCAGGTATGCAAAAGTCACTCCATTCGCGTCGGGTTCGGCTTTGAAAGAAACCAGTTGCAGATATTGCTCATCTTCCCACTCATTGTTACATGACACACAGCATATCACTGTTGTGATCACTAAAAAAAGATAATATATATTTTTCATTGTTGTATAATCTATGTTGTAGTATGTAAAATTATTCAGGATCTGTCCAACCCGGATTTTGTGTCAATTCTTTATTCCGTTTCAATTCGGTATGATGAATAGGCCAGAACCAGGACTTCAAAGCAAATATAGGTGCCAGTGAGGGCACTTCCACAGGCGTATGGAAAAGATCCGCCATTGCTTTACTTGCATAAATATTACAACCGTAGATGGGAGCAGCCTCCTCTACCGGAGCATCCATCCAGCGGCGAAGATCAAAATAACGATGTCCTTCGGCAAACAGCTCAATCTGGCGTTCACGTTTCAATTTTTCACGAAATCGGTCTGCATTGGCATATACATCATCCGGATAATCGGGCACACCCGAGCGGATACGTACAGGCTGAATACCTCTCTTCATTTCCGCTATATTACGGCTGATTGAGTGCGTTTTGTTTCCGTCCCAGGAAGGGATACTATACTGTCCGGTAAGTTCATTCAATGCTTCCGCATATATCAACAATATTTCCGCATAACGGATAGCCGGGTCTACTTTCGGACGTATACGGGCTCTATTATATGTACTTCCTATCAGACTGATATCATCCGGATGTACATACTTCTTTATTCCGATACCGGTGAGCAGAGAGTAATTGATCTTATATCCGTTATCCTCACCGCGATAATAGAATATTTGCTTGTTCTTTTGCTCCTCTGCAGATTCATCAGCATTCAGAAAATACCAGGTACTTCCGTTGTAGGCAACAGACGCATAAAAACGAGGTTCACGTTTTGCATATTGCTTGGAGACACCTGCTCCCTGTGGTCCTAGTTCAGGATAATCAGCCAGTTCACTTGCAGCCACATATCCGGTTGCCCGTTCACGGTTATCATAGCGACCCTCATACCCAGCAACGTTTGCGTACATTGAGTTCATTCCCGGTGCATCCGTACCATCTGCCATATAATAAGCATCGACCTGCTTTTGCGTCATTGCATGTGAATTGTATCCCTTACCCCAGGTACGCGGCAACTGGTGCAGAACCATTGCGGCAATATTTTCGTCCGAATTATTTTGCCCTCTGGTAAATATTAGTTCCGGATTTTCGTTGGCAGGAATTTCCCCGTTGAACAAAGAGCGATAAGACTCAAACGGATCAATATTCTTCCAGCCGTTCGGCCAATCCTTATCAGAAAAATTTTCGTCATAAGGAGGAATGACGGTTGCCGGGTAACCTACAGCTTCTGTATCCTTGAAATATGCAACATGCAATGTATAGAAGTTCAAGTCCATGACATCCTTGGCTGCAGCAGCTGCTCTGGCCCATTTTGATTCGTCGTAAGTCGGAGAAAGAAGCGGATTCCCCTGTCTGTCTACCATGGCGGCTGCCACTTCTGCCGGTGCTTTTCCATTGAACAACGGACTGGCACCGAACAACAGCACTTTTGCACGCAACGCAAGGGCGGCTCCTCTCGAAGGGCGGGCCAATGCTTCCACCGAACGTTGAAGAGGCAACGTTTCTGCCGCAATAATCAACTCTTTCTCAATATATTCCACACATTCCTCATATGTATTACGAGGTTGTGCAACCTGGTCATACTCTTTCGTATAATCTATACCTTCATCCGGAACAATAGGAACAGGGCCGTATGTTCGAAGCATAATCCAATAGTAGTAGGCCCTTAAGAAGTGTGCCTGCCCTTTCATGTCAGCTATTTCGACCTCACTGAAATCCTTATTCAAGTCAATGTAATTCAGAAAGATAGATGCTTGGCGAATTCCTTTATAGGCATTTTCCCATATTCCCTGGGCTTCACCATTCAATCCGCTTTCACTATACCGGCCTGCTTTCCAGTTCGCGTACCGATTCCCTTCGCCATCGAAATACATG
>JAQVEB010000076.1 GCA_028698105.1 Petrimonas sp.
GTAACGAAGGTAAACTTCGTGGCTTCCCTTGCTCTCTTTTCCGATGCCTGACGTGTGTAAACTATAGGCGTAGCCTGCGTCAATTCCCTGAATAACGGCTCCGGCAAAGAACACGTACCCATCGTCCTTGACCCACGAGGCGCCGCCCGAAAATTTGTTGTTGTACACCAGCCGAAGCGTTGCCTGCACTTTTGTTACGGCAAGGTCGGACTGTATCCATACCATCGGTTGTATTTCTAACGGATTGAACAGCCTAATATTGTATGCGGCGATGAAATTAAATGAACGGGGGATGTGCAAGCGTGTAGAGTCGGTATGTGCATCCGAAGCGGCGATGGAGTCTCGCCGGGCGTAAAACCACGGTTCGGTAAGGTGCAACGCCGATAAGCCCGTATAAAAACTCCTTCCCGACCACGAAATTCCCGCATTAAGATCGAGTGCCTTTTTCTCGGTCATATTGGCGCGGATAACGGGAATGTTATTTTTTATGGAATCAGTGGTCGTGTGTAGCGAGCCTGCATCAAACGTCAGATTGTACATTCCTGCCTGAACGCCGAAGGCCAATGAACTTTTTCCAATTTTCCTGCGGAAAGCATATTGGGCGGCCAATAAATTGTTGCGGGTTCGTCCGATGTTTTCGGAAAACGCAACGATCCCGAAGCCGTGACGCCGGCCGAGGAACTCGAAAGGCATATCGGAAGTGGCAATCAGAATTTGTGGCGCCGATTGAATGCCTGTCCATTGGAGCCGGTAGATGCCGGAGGCACGTATTTGGTCGGTTTCGCCCGCAAACGATGGGTTATAAAATCCTTTTATCGTCCAATAATGACTGATTGCCGGATCCCATTGGGCTTGCATACGAAAGGTACACACCATCAATATGGCAAGGATTAAAAAAAATCGCCGTTGTTTCATTGGTTATATAACTGAAAAACGGCGGGAAAATTGTGTGGAGTTTCTGAAATATTTCGGCTCAATAAATGAACGGAATAATGCGTTTTGCGTTTGAATTTTTCATTTCTTCGGGGAAATCCCGCTTGTAGCGTTCGTGGATTTTGGCCGCACGGGGCGCGAGATTGGCAAGCGTCCACACCACAAACACCACGCCTGTCCACGACCACGTGAGCACTGCAAATCCGAACCATTCCAGCAATTCGCCGTAATAGTTGGCGGAAGTTACGTATTTGAACATCCTTTCCTTCGGGAGATAATGCTTATTGTCGCCGTTTTTCGTAGGTGTCGGATGATGTTGTCCGACTGCTGATTGATGACCATTCCCGCAAAGAAAATTACTGTTCCGATGATAAACCGCGGTGACCAAAGCCACGAAACCGGATAATAATCCACAGGCGAAACGTGAAAAATCCAACCGCCCTGCATCACGGCATTCAGCAGATTGAAAACCACGCCCATTGCTACCACCGAAATAGCTATGGAGCCACTGCCCCGCAATCGGAACGGAAAAACAAACGACCGCTGAAAATAATGAATCTGGAAAAACAGCAGAAAAACCAGCCTCGTAAACATCCGTCACCCTGTTCGACGTTAGCCAAAGCACAATCATCATCACAAAAACCGGCGCTTCCATCACCACCCAGCCTATTTTGTTGTTCACCGGCATTCCCCATTTCCGGTTGTAGAACCGTCCGTATCCCGCATCCACAAAATACAAGGAGATAAAAACAACGACCGCAAGGATGGTCATGGAGAGAAGGAGAAGGTTGAAGGGGTGCATAGTAGCCGTCAATTTTTAATTGGGACAGTAGCTGCTAACTTCAAGTTAGCTGCTACTTAAATTCTCACTTAACTTTTTAACACAAAGCATTTAAGTTGCAGTCAACAGAAGTTAACGGCTACTATAAGAAATCATCATCATCTTTATCCTGTATCAAGCAGTATGTCAAATCATAAACTTCATCTTGTTTCATTTGAAGCATTTCCAGACCCAAACTGACGTTTGGAATTTTTCCTTTTCTCTGTCCGATATATTCGGGAAAACTCGAAAACTCCCAATTCTCTATTATATCAACCAATTTTGCCAAGTACGGATTTTGATGAATGTACATAAAACAACTCAGCAAATAATCGTTTCCCGGCATCATTTAGTATTTTAGCCTTTGTTTTGTGAGCAAAAAGAACGCCTCTACGGCTTTCCTGTCGGTTAATTGCTTTGGCATAACTGCTTGTTAAGTTTCCGAGAGAGAAAGACATTTTCTGCATTTGTCCATCAACCACAACTCCTTCCGGCTTAACCGTTACAAGCAGATGAAAATGATTAGGCATTAAGCAATACGCCAAAACATCGGCAAACGGGAGTATGTTGCTCTTTATTTTTTTCAAAAAGAAAACGTAATTTTCTCTTGTGTAAAATAATTTTTCATTACTCCTGTTGAAAATATGATATGTCGCCCCGGCTTCGTAAACCATTTTTTTCCACAGTAGCTGCTAACTTGGAGTTAGCTGCTACTTAATTTTAAAGTTGATACTCGTTTCCAAAAATTTACCCTTTTAAGTAGCAGTCAACTACAGTTGACGGCTACTGACCCGCATTGCGCTCAATGCCTTCAGCATCCATTTCGGCAAAGCTTTTTCCGGATTGCGGTTTTTCAGGTTGATTGCCAAGCCGAGTTTTTTGGCGATGGGGACTTTGTGCGTTTCTACAAACTCGATGAGCGTACCGTCCGGGTCCTCGATGTAGGCAAATTGTCCTGCCGCATCGCCCATATCGAACGAACTGCCTTCCTTGAAACTTTGCGTGGTGTCCACCGTGAACGGAAAACCCATGCTTTCGCATTTGCTGCGCAAGGCGTCCATGTTGCGGATATCGAAACACACCTGAATAAATCCAGGGTCGCCCCAAAAACGTCCTTCGTAAAGTTTGCGAGGCGTGCGTTCCAAAGCTTGCACAAGTTCGATATAAGAAGGGCCGAATAATTCGCTAAAAGCACCTTTTCTGGGTTGGGAATGGGTGAGTAACCGGCGACGGAACTGCTGGTTGCCTGACGGCAAGCCGTTGAGATCATCAAACACACCCGTTTCATCGGCAATGATCGTATCGTAACCGAGAATATCTTTGTAAACGACCATCGCTTTTTCAATATCCGTAACACCGATGGTTGCGCCTACGGCGCCGCCAGTCAGTCGGCATTCGTTTTTGAAAATGTATTCATCCTGAATAATTTGAAACAGATTTCCGTACGGGTCTTTCACGTAGAAAGTCTGCTTGCCGTCCAAATTTTTACTGAGTTCGGTAACGACATTCACTTTCGGATTGTTGGAAAATTCTTCGAATGTTTTGGCTACATTTTTGCTCTTTATTTTGCAGACTAATACACCCAAATCGCCCATATTCAGCTCAAAATCGAGGGGTTTCGGTTTCCGTTCGGCGTACTGCCAAATCTCAAAACCGCCGCCGCCCTGCATATTCACAGCGATTGCCGCATGCCGTCGTTGCGGCACGCCGCCCGTATAAGGCAGCATCAGTTCCGCCACTTTGTTGTCTTCCAAAATGCGGATGTCCATGTTAAACACGGCGATATAGTATTTCCAGGCTTCGTAGAGGTTTTTTACGCCGATGCCTACTTGTTGAATGCCGGAGATGATATACGCCCCCCCACCCCCCGGAGGGGGGATTTGTGTGCTATTCTTATTCATATAAATGTCTTTAATTATTTCCCGCTAAAAGTCCCCCTTGGGGGATTTAGGGGGCTTTTAGTTTGCCTTTATTTTTCTCACCATCTTTCGCGCCAACCCCGGGAAAAACCGCTTAATATACACCATCAACAGTTCTTTTCCGCCGACGAGGACTTCGGGTTTCTGATCGCGGATGGCTTTCACGATTTTTCGTGCAGCTTTTTCGGCCGAAATACCGCCGGCCTGGCCGTCATCCATTTGGGAATGTCGGGTGGCATCAGCTTCGAGGGCATTGTATGAGATATTGGTTTTTACACGGCCGGGACAGATCATCACTATGCGGATATTCTCATCGTAATATTCTGCCTGAACGGTTTCACAAAAACCGTAGAGCGCAAATTTCGCCGCGCTGTACGCCGATCGCAACGGAAACCCGAATTTCCCTGTAATACTTGTGGTTACGGCAATGGTTCCTCCGCCGGCGGCAATCATTTTTGGTAATAAAAGTTTTGTGATCTTCACGGCGGAAAAGTAATTGATGTCCATAATTTTCCGGTCAACTTCGAAAACGGTATCGGCGGTTTTCCCACGTTGACTGATGCCGGCATTATGGAACATTACGTCAATTTTCCCGAAAAAAGAATACGCTTTTTCCGTTAAATCATCCATATTACTTAAATCCGAAAGGTCGAATGGCAGAATTTCGCATTTAGCCCCGTATTCCGTGCATTTCTTTTGCACCTGTCGCAGCGCCGTTTCCCGCGTTGCGGTAAGGATCAGGTTAGTTTTTTGTTTCGCAAATTCATAAGCGCATGCTTCGCCTATTCCCGACGATGCGCCGGTGATCCAAACGATTTTATGGCCGGTGTGAGGCATGGCATTTACTTATTTCAGGGCTTCGGCCCAAAGTATATTGCGGTAGTCTTCCAGCGAATGCGGTTCGCACTCTTCCACATTGTTTACCTCGCGTGTGGTGTAGATCATTTGTTCCAGAAAATACGGCGCGCGGTTTGGGCCTTCGCCGGTGTTCAACATTACGGTTTCGCCGTTTTTGATCAGGTTCTTTTGCAGCGCTTCAAAAAATCCCGCCAGACATACGGCTGAAGCCGGCCCCGGAACAACTTTTTGTTCGTAAGCAACGAGTTTTCCCACGGGTAACAACTTTTTTTCGCGAATGCGGATGAACGTTCCGCCCGAATCCTTCACCAGCCCGGCTAAGATGGGGTATGTAGCGGGATTTCCCGTTGCGAGCGTAGGCACTTCCGTGCGCGGATTATCAATGATCGGATAATCTTTCTCGAAACCTTCGGGAAATCCTCCCGCTTCGGCTTTTTCCCACGCCTGAACCATGGGGTCGCATTTATCGGTTTGCACCAGTACGAATCGGGGGTTTTTCAGTTCGGGCAGCACGCCCTTTAACTCACGAATGCCCTTGTCAATGGCAATGGGGCCTGTTCCGCCGCTCACGGCCTGAATGTAAACATCGGGCATTTTGCCGATCTGACGAAGCCATTCAAATACCATGGTCTTTTTGGCTTCCACACGAATGGGATCAACGTTCCCGGTGGACATCGGGATGTTGTGCATCTGTGCGTAACCGGCCGCAATTTCTTTTGCTTTGGCATAATCGCCCATCACTTTAAAAACCTGTTGGCCGTAAGAGTTTATGGTCGCTTCGGAGGTTTTTACGGCATCTTCGGGCATAAAAACCGAGCAGTTCACTTTCGCTTCCGATAAATATTTGGCGTAAGCCGTTGCCGAATTTCCGGTGGACGCAATGCAATATTGCTTTATGCCGATTTCGTTGAAAAGGCTTGCCGCCAATGATGCGCCTACATCTTTAAAGGTGCCTGTCCCGCCGTTGAGGTCGTTGCGATACACATTTACTTCGATGTTGAGGCCGTATTTCTTTTTGGCAAATTCTTCCAGAAAAGTCCATCGTTCCACGGGAATAGCGCCTTCGCCTTTTGAAATGATGTGGCGCCGCCGCAACAACGGTAAAAATGGGAAATAATGCCAAAAACTGTCCGGTTTTCCCTTAAACATCCGCAATAGCCGTTTGTATCTTCTGTTATACCAAACTTCCGATCGTTTACTCCCGCATTCCGGGCATTTCTGACCCTGTTCAAACCATGTCCAAAAATTAGGCGTTACGTGTCCGCATTCCGTACATTTTAAGTAGTATTTATTCTGTACTTTTATTCTCAACATAACAAATTGATTTTTTTTGGTGATGGGAGTAATTGTTGGTTTATGATTTTATGGCCATGGATTGCATTTCATCGGCCATATATTTTCCTGCTTCCAGATTTTTTTTGATGACTTTGAAAACTTCGATCGTTTGTTTAACGTCTTCCAACGTGTGCGATGCAGTAGGTATCAAACGCAGCATGAGTACACCTTTCGGTACTACCGGATAAACAACGATGGAGCAGAAAACGTTGTGATTTTCGCGCAGGTCAATAACGATATTGGTGCCTTCGGGCACGGAGCCGCTGAAGTAAACGGGCGTTACCGGCGACTGGGTGTTACCTATATTAAAGCCTTCGGCTTTCAGGCCGTCTTGCAAGGCTTTGGATATTTTCCACAGGTTCTCGCGATGTTGCGGTTCGTCTTGCAGTATCTCAAGTCTTTTCATGGCACCGATCACCATGGGCATAGGCAGCGATTTGGCGAATATCTGCGAACGCATGTTGTACTTCAGCGAGTCAATGATCTGCCGGTCGCCTGCCACAAAAGCGCCGATTCCGGCCATGGATTTGGCAAATGTACCAAAGTAAAGATCCACGTCGTCCATCAACCCGAAATGTTCGCTGGCGCCGGCGCCGGTTTTACCCATAGTGCCAAAGCCGTGTGCATCGTCAATAAACAGGCGGAAATTGTATTTTTCGCGCAGTTTAACCAATCCGGGAAGATTGCCTAAATCGCCCGACATACCGAAGACCCCTTCGGTGATGACCAATATGCCACCGCCGTTTTCGTCAGCCTGTTTCGTGGCGAAGCCGAGCATTTTTTCGGCGCGTTCCATATCGTTGTGCGGAAAAACAAAACTTTTGCCGCCTTTGGCCTTGTGCAGGAAAATTCCGTCCATAATGCAGGCGTGCGATTCCGCGTCGTACACAATCGTGTCTTTTCGGGTAACCAGTGAATCAATGATGGAAACCATGCCCTGATATCCGTAGTTCAGCAGGTATGCAGCTTCTTTTTTCTCGAATTTAGCAAGCCTTTCTTCCAGTTCACGGTGATATTTTGTTTGTCCGGACATCATGCGGGCGCCCATCGGATAAGCCAACCCCCATTCTTTTGCCGCTTCGGCATCGGTTTGTCTCACTTTCGGGTTATTGGCCAATCCCAGATAATTGTTTAAACTCCACGTGATCACGTTTTTTCCATGAAATTTCATGTGCGGACCAATTTCTCCTTCCAACTCGGGAAAAATGAAATATCCTTCGGCTTTTTTCTGATATTGTTCCAGCGGTCCCTGAACACTTTTAAGCCTGTCAAAAATATCTACCATAAAAACTATGTTTAAATAAAAAAGGTTGGGGTTTGTTATAATTTGTTCTGACTCTCCACCCACAAAAGTAATTATTTTGTTTCAATTGAAGAAATATCTTCGTTTAAGATTTGCACGGCTTGCAAATTCACAAAAAAAACCGTGAATTCACATTGTGAACCACGGCTTCTCCGTTAAAAACAATTTTTTACAATTAATTGCTTTTGGTGTCTTTAATTTCTTCAAAATCAACATCCTCGGCATCGGCCGATTCAAAACTCTTCTTTTGATAATCCAAAATACGCTCTTCCTGCGTTTCCGGTTCCTGTGGTTGACTGGTTTCCCCGTAAGAGCGGTTACGCTGCGTGCCGCTTACTTTGCCACGAATGAAATTACTGATGAGTTTAAAGATAAAATAGAACGCGAGCGTAAGTATGATAAATTTTAAAAATCCCATTTCTTTTTGTAGCTAAAAATGAATTAGTTTGTAAAGATAATACAATTATTATTGCCGTTTCTTCTCATTTGAATTATTTAACGGTTTTGCGTATTTGGTTGGACACGACGGATACGACGATGTAGGCCAGGATTCCCCAAGCAATCCCTTTTATTCCCCACACAACTGTAAAAATAATCATTAGGATAACCAGAATAATTTGTTTTTCGTGTCCGCGCCATTGCAGTTTTTTGAATTTGAGTGAAAACATCGGGACTTCGGAAACCATGAGCAAAGATAATCCGACGATGAAAGCGATGGTCAGGTAAAGATAATATCCGTTTACACCGGCCACAATATGCGCGCCATATACGTAACTTATCCAGAACAAGGCATTTGCAGGTGTAGGTAATCCGAGAAACGAGGAGGTTTGTCGTTCGTCAATATTGAATTTTGCCAACCGCAACGCCGAGAATACGGGAATAAGAAAAGCGAGATAGGGAATATAGGGTTTTAGCGGAAGCAGAAATGCAGGGTAATACGTAAATTGAAACAGGAACATAAAAACGGCAGTTGCGGGCGCCACGCCAAAGCTTACCACATCGGCCAGAGAATCGAGTTCTACGCCCATTTTTGAGGAAACGCCGAGCAGCCTTGCAGCCAAGCCGTCGAAGAAATCGAAAACAGCTGCCATCAGCACCCAAAAAACCACCCCGAAGAAGTTCCCGTGAAAAGCCATTACGATGGCAATGCATCCCGAAAAGAGATTCATCATGGTAATGGTATTGGGAATATGTTTTTTCATAACTGAAAATTATTTTTTGCGTATGCAAAAGTAGTAATTTTTTACAGTTGAAACACTAACATCTTTTAAAAGCTCGGTATGAAAATTTCGCGCAGAAATCATTACCTTTGCACTTCAAAATCAAAAAAGTAATGTTAAAAGAAATTTTTCTTACCATTATTCATCTGATCACGTCGCCGCAACCTGCATGGAAAGATATTGCTTCGCAAGAAGAAGATCATCAGGAGTTTTTGAACCGGTTTCTGTTTCCGGTTTTCGGTATTATTGCGCTCACATCTTTCATCGGCGGATTGTGGTTTACCCGGGACGGTAGTCTGGAGATTGCACTGAAAAGAACGATAGTGAACGTGGTAACGGTTTACGGCGGGTATTTCATCGCCTCTTACATATTGAACGAAACTGCACCCAGATTCGGTCTGGAGAAGCACTTGTTTACGTATCAGCGCTTTGTTGGTTATTCGTCGGTTGTCCTTTATGCGTTGTATATGATACTGCCTTTCTTGTCGGATTTTTTTATTTTATGGCTTTTTGCCATTTATACGTTTTACATTGTGTATGTTGGCACAGAAAAGTATTTCGGGTTGCCCGACGACCGCACAATGAACTTTTCGGTGCTGGCGACATTACTGGTGTTAGTCGTTCCCGGAGCCATTAATGCCGTATTGATGTTCTTAGTTAAATGAAAATGAAGCAAACGCCCATCAACATAAAAAACAAACGTGCCACGTTCGATTACGAACTGGTGGAAACATTCACGGCCGGGATCGTGCTTACCCGCACGGAAATAAAATCCATCCGTTCGGGAAAGGCGAGTTTGGTGGATACGTACTGTTTCTTTGAGCGCGGCGAAATGTGGGTGCGGAATATGCACATTGCCGAGTATTTTTACGGTACGTACAATAATCACGAAACGCGTCGTGACCGCAAACTGCTGCTCAATCGCAACGAATTGAGAAAACTTACCCGCATGACCAAAGAAACGGGTTTCACCATTATTCCCACGCGTTTGTTCATCAACGAAAAAGGATTGGCTAAACTGGTTATCGCTGTCGCGAAAGGAAAAAAACAGTACGACAAACGTCAGTCACTCAAAGAAAAAGAAGACAAACGGGCGATGGACAGGATGTTTAAGAAATAGACTTATAGAGCAAAGAACCAAGAGCAAAGACAGATTAATAGACTTTTAGACTTTTAGACTTTTTGGATAATAACATATAGCCCGTAGCTCTCCCCTTTCATAAAGGGGAGTACTGCCCAGCGGGGAGGGGTTCTTCTCCCTCTCACAAAGTCTCCCACCCGCCCTCTCATTCAAAAGAATATGAACTTTCATAAAACAATACTTCTCCCCGCGTTAAAAAAATCGGCCCGTACATCGTTGTGGTTGCTTAAAATAATTCTGCCTATCTCGCTGCTGGTACGGTTTATGGATTATTTCGGCGTACTCAGTTTCATCGCGCAGTATCTCGATCCCGTTTTCAGTTACCTGGGATTGCCCGGCAGCACGGCTATTGTTTTCATAACGAGTATTTTTCTGCCGCTTTACGCGCCGCTGGCGATCATTACATCCATGACCATCACCTTGCGCGAGCTTACCATTCTGGCGCTGATGTGCCAGATTGCGCACAACCTGCCGGTTGAAAGCGCTATTCAGGCAAAAACCGGCACACCTTTTTGGACGATGACTTTGTTGCGAATTTTTATGAGTATCGTTATTGCGCTGGCCCTTAACCTTATTCTTCCGCAAGATATGGGAATGCCCGTTTTCGCCCACACCGGCATCACGGCCATGAACTCCGTGGGCGATGTTCTCATCGCGTGGGCAATAGGCGCCCTCGAAATAGCATTGCTGATCCTTGTGATCGTATTTTTGCTTAATGTATTGTACCGTTTGCTGGAATCATATCGGCTTATTGGTAAACTGAGCAGGATCATAGAACCGGTGTTGAAGTTTTTCGGCTTGCCCGCAAGCACCGGATTTTTGTGGCTTATCGGTTACATCGTCGGTTTGGCATATGGCGGAGCTTTGATGATGGATCAGATGTACGAAGGAAAAGTAACAAAAACCGATGCAAGTTTGTTAAACTATCACTTGGCGGTGTCGCATTCCGTTATTGAAGATAATTTGCTCTTTGTAGCGCTTGGTGTTTCGCTCTGGTGGATTTTGGGCGTGCGGCTGGTTGCCGCATGGATAGTGGTTTGGGTAAGGAAATGGTGGATGAAAATTCGATTCAGGCAATTGAAAGTGAGTGTGAAAAGCTGATATTTCTTATCTTTGATAGTATCATTTGATATTATCAAACTTTCGTTTAAACCAAAATAATAAATAAATGAACATAAGAGAAATTCTCTCCCAACGCATCCTCATCCTCGATGGTGCAATGGGAACAATGATACAACGTTACAAACTTACCGAAGCCGATTTTCGCGGCAACCGGTTCAAAGATTTCGATAAACTGCTCAAAGGCAACAACGACTTGCTTTCGCTCACGCGCCCCGATGTAATCGGGGAAATTCATCGCGAATACCTCGCTGCCGGAGCCGATATTATCGAAACCAACACCTTCAACGCCACAAGTATTTCGATGGCGGATTACGATATGCAGCCCTACGTTCGCGAAATAAATCTGGCTGCTGCCAAATTGGCGCGCGAAGCGGCCGACGAGTATTCGGCAAAAACGCCCGATAAACCGCGCTTTGTGGCCGGCTCCATTGGCCCCACGAACAAAACCACGTCAATGAGTCCTAAAGTGGAAAACCCGATGTATCGCGCCGTTACGTTTGACGATATGAAAGCTGCCTGCAAAGAGCAAATTACCGCTTTGGTGGAAGGCGGCGTGGATTTTCTGTTTATCGAAACCATTTTCGATACGCTCTACGCAAAAGCGGCCGTTTTTGCCGCACAGGAAGTTGCTGCCGAAACAGGGAAAGAAACGCCTATAATCCTTTCGGTAACCATTACCGATAATGCGGGGCGCACGCTTTCGGGACAAACGTTGGGCGCGTTCGTACCTTCGATGCGCCACGCCAAACCGCTTGCCATCGGCTTAAACTGCTCGTTTGGCGCAAGCGATATGAAGCCTTACCTGAAAGAGTTAGCCCGTATCGCGCCGTTTTTCATCAGCGGGTATCCCAACGCCGGATTGCCCAATCAGTTGGGCGAATACGACGAAACGCCCGAAAAAATGGCG
>JAQVEB010000372.1 GCA_028698105.1 Petrimonas sp.
CGAAAGGCGATTTCAACGGCGCATTTTTGCAGGCCGGCGTTTCGGAACTCACCATGGCTGCGTTGTGTGTGGGAATGAGCCTGCACGGCGGCGTAATTTCCGCATGCGGAACGTTTTTTGTGTTTTCCGATTACATGAAACCGGTAATTCGCGTTGCGGCCATTATGGAAACGCCTGTCATCTTCATCTGGACGCACGACGCGTTCCGCGTGGGCGAAGACGGGCCAACACACGAACCCGTGGAACAGGAAGCGCAAATCCGGCTGATGGAGAAACTGCAAAACCACAGCGGGCACAACTCGGTATTGGTGCTTAGGCCCGCAGATGTTGAAGAGACCACCGTTGCGTGGAAACTGGTGTTTGAGAACGCACACACGCCTTCGGCATTGATCCTGTCGCGCCAAAACATTAAAAACCTGCCGGCAAAATCTGCGCGTTTCGAAGAAGCCAAACAAGCCGAAAAAGGCGCTTATATCGTTCAGGACGATGAGAATTACGATGTGATTTTACTGGCTTCAGGGTCAGAAGTTTCCACGTTGGCAGAAGGCGCCGAATTGCTACGCAAAGACGGTGTTAAAGTACGCATCGTTTCTGTTCCGTCCGAAGGCTTGTTCCGTTCACAGCCTGCGGCATACCAGGAATCGGTATTGCCGAAAGGCAAAAAGAAATTCGGTCTTACCGCGGGATTGCCTGTTACGCTCGAAGGACTTGTGGGCGCCGACGGCGCGGTATGGGGGTTAAAATCGTTCGGATTCTCTGCTCCCTACAAGGTGCTGGACGAAAAACTCGGTTACACCGGACAAAATGTGTACGAACAGGTAAATAAACTGCTATAAGCATGTGTATAGACGGTGCGTTCACCATCTGAATAAAAAATTCGTAATCCCTGTGGAGACGATGCATGCATCGTCTCTACAATCTTAAACAACATAAACATGTCATTATTCGATAATGCTGAAAAACCCATCGGGTTAGCGTCTGATCACGCCGGTTTTCCTGCGAAACAATATGTGATTAAAGTGCTGCAGGAGAAAGGAATTCCGTATAAAGATTTCGGAGCGTATTCCGAAGAAAGCAGCGACTATCCCGACTATGCTCACCCTTTGGCAACTGCCGTTGAAAAGGGCGAATGCTACCCTGGAATAACCATTTGCGGAAGTGGAAACGGCATTGCCATGACGGTGAATAAGCATCCCGGTATCCGCGCCGCGTTATGCTGGAATAAGGAAATTGCCCGTTTGGCGCGTGCGCATAACGATGCAAACATTCTTTCGCTACCGGGACGATTTTTATCGGAGGAGGAAATTTACGACATTCTGGTCACGTTTCTGAACACACCGTTTGAAGGCGGCAGGCACAAACGCCGGATAGATAAAGTTCCCTGCTGAGGCAGCGGCTGAATAGTTTATCGCGATAAAACATGGCACATAAACGGCCGCGCAAAACAGCCCGCAGGCGCAAAACAAGAAGCAAAAACAACCGGAAAAGAAAGATCATTATCGGGGCAATAGGACTCCTGTTTGTCGTTGGCTTTTTAGCTGGCGTTTATTGGCAGTTCACCCGGTCGCGCAGCGATTTGTTCCATACGTTTGACGATACCTCCTTTTCCGATAAATATTTTGTGCGCGGCGTTGATGTTTCCCATCACAATTCTTTCATCAATTGGGATCAGTTGCGCGAAGAAAATATTACCTTTGTTTATTTGAAATCAACGGAAGGCGTTACGCACAAGGACAAGGAATATAAAGACAACTACCGGCTGGCGAAAAATGCCGGATTAAAGGTGGGAACATACCATTTCTATTCGTTTGGAGTGGATGGCAAACAACAAGCCGGGCATTTCATTCGTTCATCGAATGTTTTCACCGATGATATGATCCCGGCTATTGATGTGGAACATTCCAAGGTGAATATAGCGCCTAAAAATGACGCATCGCGCAACGAAATGCTGAAGGAACTGAAAGAACTGGAGCAAGCGTTGTTCGATCATTACGGCAAACATCCGGTGATTTATACCAATAAAGACTGCTACCGGGCGTATATTGAATCGGAATTTCCCGAAAATCCGATTTGGATTTGCGATTTGCGCGGCGAGCCCGATGTTGCCTCGGATAAGTGGGTGATTTGGCAATTTTCGCACAGCGGAAATATCAATGGCGTGCTCAATAACATAGACTTGAATTATTACAGATATTCTTTTACCGATTTTAAGCATCTTTTAATGCCTTAATCTTATGAAGATTAGAAACTTTTTGTTGTCTGTTCTGTTAGTTTCGCTGCTCGGATGTACCGATCAGATGGATAAATTCAATAACGATCCGAAAGGAAATTTCGATGCACTGTGGACGATCATGGACCGAAATTATTGCTTTTTCGATTACAAGAAAATTGACTGGGATTCCGTTTATCATACATACAGCAAGCGCGTTACCGGCGATATGAGCAATGAGTCGCTGTTCAAACTGCTCGAAGAAATGCTCGAAGTACTCAAAGACGGACACGTGAACCTGATCGCCTCGCACGATGTTACGCGCTATTGGAAGTGGCAGGAAGATTTTCCGGCAAATTTCGACCCAACAATTTTGAAAAATTATTTAGCCCGCGATTACGGCATTGCCGGCGGAATGGATTATACCATTTTGGAAGACAACATCGGATACGTTTATTACGGCAGCTTTTCCGATGATGTGAGCGAT
>JAQVEB010000077.1 GCA_028698105.1 Petrimonas sp.
GTAAAAGAAGAACGCGAAAACTTTACCGACGACGAGTTAAAAGCCATTTATCACGATATGGCGCTCATCCGCGAGTTTGAAACCATGCTCAACCTCATCAAAACCAAAGGTGAGTACAACGGCGTGATGTACAACCATCCGGGGCCGGCGCACTTGTCGATCGGACAGGAATCGGCAGCAGTGGGAATGGCGTGGACGCTTACGGTGGACGATTTTATTTTCGGAAGCCACCGCAGCCACGGCGAAATTCTTGCCAAAGGCATGTCCGCCATCCACAAGCTTTCCGACGAAGAACTAATGAAAATAATGCAGGAATTTTTCGACGGTTCGGTACTGAAAATTGTGCAAAAAGATTTCAACGGAACGACCAAAGAGCTTGCCCGCCGGTTTTTAGTGTACGGAACTTTGGCAGAAATCTTTGCACGCGAAACTGGTTTTAATAAAGGATTAGGCGGTTCGATGCACGCTTTTTTCACACCTTTTGGCGTATATCCCAATAATGCCATCGTTGGAGGTTCGGGCGATATTGCCGTAGGCGCCGCATTGTACAAAAAAGTAAACCGCAAGCCTGGTTTGGTGGTTGCCAACATCGGCGATGCATCCATGGCGTGCGGTCCTGTGTGGGAAGGTATCAGCTTTGCCGCCATGGATCAGTTTAAGCAACTCTGGGATGGTGATATGAATGGCGGATTGCCGGTGATCATCAATATCATGAACAATCAGTACGGAATGGGCGGACAAACCTGCGGTGAAACTATGGGCTACGGCATTGCTGCGCGCATCGGTGCTGGTGTGAACGAAGAGCAGATGCACGCCGAGCGCGTGGATGGATATAACCCATTGGCCGTAATTGATGCCTACAAACGCAAACGTAAAGTGATTGAAGAAAAAAACGGGCCGGTTTTACTGGACGTTCTCACATACAGATACAGCGGACACTCACCTTCGGATGCGTCATCGTACCGCACCAAAGAAGAGGTGGAAGCTTGGGAAGCGCAGGATTGCATCGCCAGTTTCGGAAAGCAATTGGTAGAAGCCGGTGCGGCAGCGCAAGCTGATTTGAACAAAATTTGGGACGATGTGAAAGCATTGGTTCACGAGATGTTTTTAAAGGCAATTGACGATGAAGTGTCGCCGCACATGAAGAATACGGATATCGTTGGCGATATGATGTTCTCGAACGGCTCGGTGGATAGTTTTTCGGATGCCAAACCCGATGTGTTGATGCCGTTGGAAGAAAATTCCCGCGTGAAGAAAATTGCCACGAAAGAGCGTTTCGCTTTCGATGCCGAAGGCAAGCCTTTCAGCAAAATGAAACAGTTCCAGTTGCGCGATGCTATTTTCGAAGCCGTTATGGATCGGTTTTATAAAGACGCAAGTTTGGTGGCTTACGGCGAAGAAAATCGCGATTGGGGTGGTGCATTTGCCGTTTACGGCGGAATGACCGAAGCGTTGCCGTATCATCGGCTGTTCAATTCGCCCATTTCCGAAGCGTCCATTGTGGGAACGGCCATCGGTTACGCCATGTGTGGCGGACGCGTTATTCCCGAAATCATGTACTGCGACTTTATTGGACGAGCAGGAGATGAAATCTTCAACCAGCTTCCCAAATGGCAGGCCATGAGCGGAAATGTGCTAAAAATGCCCGTGGTGGTACGTGTTTCCGTCGGGTCAAAATACGGTGCGCAGCATTCACAGGATTGGACATCGCTCGTGGCGCATATTCCCGGCATTAAAGTTTGTTTCCCCGTAACACCCTACGATGCCAAAGGGCTGATGAACGCGGCGTTGCAAGGAACCGACCCCGTTATTTTCTTTGAAAGCCAGCGCATTTACGACATCGGCGAGCAATTCCACGAAGGCGGTGTGCCTACAGGCTATTACGAAATCCCCATCGGCGAACCTGACGTGAAAAAAGAAGGTAGAGATATCACCTTCCTGACCATCGGACATACGCTTTACCCGGCGTTGCAGGCGGCGAAAGAGCTGGAAGAAAAATACGGAATGAGCGCCGAAGTGATTGACGCCCGTTCACTGGTGCCGTTCAATTACGAAAAGGTGATTGCTTCGGTTAAGAAAACCGGAAAGATCATCGTTGCCGGTGATGCTACCGCTCGCGGTTCGTTCCTGAATGACCTGGCGGCGAATATCGGTTCGCTCTGCTTCGATTATTTAGATGCACCCGTTGCTGTTCTCGGTTCCCGCAACTGGATTACACCCGCGTTCGAACTGGAAAAAGCCTTCTTCCCGCAGCCCTCATGGTTCTTAGACATTATCCACGAACGCATCCAACCGTTGAAAGACTACATCTCAGGCGAAAATTTTACGGATGGGGAAATGGTGAGAAGAGCCAAAAAAGGAATTTAGAATTATATGAAAAGCTTTAAAGAAGAAAATTTCAGAAAAGTAGACGCTATAAGAAGTAAAATCCTTAATTTCTATCCATTTAGAAAAGAAGGTGATACTCTAACGTGCAAATTATCTTCTTCAAATGAATTGATATTTAGACTATTCTATGATGGTGGAACTGTAGATTTATGTGAGAAGGTAACAAAATTTGGTGTTGAAAGGGAAAAGTCAATTATTTTAAGTTTTTCTTTTGAAAACGATGAACACAGGAAGCTATTAAATGAATTAATAAAAAATAGAGAAAAATGAACTTTTCTAAAGTCAACGCCCACCTGCATACACCCTATTCTTTCAGTTCGTTTCACGATATTAACAATGCGCTGGAAAGAGCGGTTGCGGAAAACGTAAAAGTAGTCGGCATCAATGATTTTTACACAACCGAAGGTTATAAAGAATGGGACGAAGGCTGCCGGAAAAGGAGTCTTTATCCACTTTTCGGTATCGAATTGATCAGCCTGAACGAAGTTGACCAAAAAGCCGGACTTCGGGTTAACGACCCCGGAAATCCCGGTCGGACGTACATCAGCGGAAAAGGATTGGCATATCCGTTTCGTTTGGCAGAACCCTTTGCTTCGCAATTGGCGAACGTACGAAACGAAGCCAACAAACAGGTGGAAGCAATGTGTGAAAAGCTGAACAACATTCTTGCTGAAAAAAATATCGGTTTTTCGCTTAATATTGATTGGATTAAAAACGAACTGACCAAAGGTTCCGTGCGTGAGCGTCACTTAGCAAAAGCCTTGCGTTTGAAAGTGTACGAAAAATGCGAGAATAATGAAAATTGTATAAAAGGTCTTTTCAACGAAATTTTTGACGGAAAAGAACTGAAATCAGCAGTTGAAAACGTTGCCGGTGTGGAAAATGAAATTCGCGTCAACTTGCTGAAAGCAGGCAGTTCAGCTTTCGTTCCCGAAACAGCGGATGCTTTTCTGCCGATGGATACGGTTTGCAAAATCATTTTGGCTGCCGGCGGCATCCCCACTTATCCGTTTTTGGCCGACGATGCCAACGGCAATTACACCGATTTCGAAAGTGATTTGGAGCGCGTTGCCAAACAACTGACCGAACGCGGCTTTCATTCCGTGGAATTTATCACCACCCGAAACGATGTGAAATTGCTGGAGAAATATGCCGATTATCTTCATAACCAAGGTTTTGTGGTAACTCTTGGCAGCGAACACAATACGCCTGCTATGGAACCCATCGAACTGTTTGCACGCAATCAGACCGTTTTGACAGATCGGCTTCTGCAAATAAATTACGAAGGCGCTTGTGTCATTGCCGCGCATCAGCATGTTGTCGCGCAAGGACTGCGCGGTTATGTGGATGAAAACGGCAATGCAGACCGTACAAAAAGGGAAGAGTTTGTAAAATTGGGAGACGAGTTAATTAGAAATAAAATAGATTGAACAAGATTCGATCTCAGTCAATCTGCGAAATATAAAAAATGAAAGAAATAGAACAACTTATTGAAATATCCCGTTTTTACGGTGCAGACAGCCGCTTCGTTATCGCTGGAGGCGGAAACACATCGTATAAAAACTCAGAGAAAATTTGGGTAAAAGCAAGTGGTTCATCGCTTGCCACCATAACCGAAGATGGGTTTGCTGTACTCGACCGTTCACTGCTCAACCCGATGTCCGAAAAACAGTACAGCCAAAACGCTGCTGAGCGAGAAGAACAGGTGAAAAACGACCTCGCCGCCGCTACCATCACAAAAGGAAAACGCCCATCGGTGGAGACTTCGATGCACAACATAATCAATTATGCGTTCGTGGTACATTTGCACCCTACGCTCGTAAACGGCTTAATGTGCGCCCAAAATGCCGAAAGCGAATTGAGAAATTTTTTTGGAGAAAAAGTGTTGTACGTGGAATATACCGATCCGGGGTATGTGTTGTTCAAAAAGGTGGACGAAAAGATCAAGGAATACCGTCGGAAATTCAGCGAAGAACCGCAGGTTATCTGGTTGCAAAATCACGGAATTTTTGTGGGTGCAAATACCATTGAAGAGATAAAAAAAATATATTACGAAATCTTCGTTACGCTGCAAAAATCTTCGATAAAACTTCACAACGAAGGCATTGATTTCCCCCTTTCAGGGGGATTAAGGGGGGCTGAAATTTTACCAGCCATTCGGATGATGGTTTCGAAAGAAAGCCTCAAAACGTTGAAAGTGCGTGAAAATGAATTGATAAAATACTATTACGATAGCGTTGAAAAACAAAAAGATATAGCAAAACCCTTTACTCCCGATGCGATTGTGTATTGCAAATCAAACTATCTTTTTTTCAACGGTGAAACACCTGAACAAATCATTGCTGACGCAAAAAAAACTATCCCCGATTTCGCAAACAAGTTCGGTTATCTACCTAAAGTTTTGCTGATTAAAGGCATCGGCCTTGTTGCCGTTGGCGATAATGCCAAGCAATGCGACATCATTCTGGATGTGTTTGAAGATGCGATGAAAGTAGCTTTCCTTTCGCAATCGTTTGGTGGCGCGCATCCGATGACACAAACTCAAATCGATTTTATCGATAATTGGGAAGTGGAAAATTACCGCCGCAGTGTATCAGCGACTGTGTCGAAAGGACGTGCAGAAAACAAGACCATCGTGGTAACCGGTGCTGCACAGGGTTTTGGTGAAGGGATCGCTGAATGTTTATTACGTGAAGGCGCTAACATCGTTGTAGCCGATTTGAACGAAGAAGTGGGACAGAACACGGTCGATAAATTTAACTTACTGACCAAAAGCAATCGCGCAATTTTCGTGAAAACCAATGTCGCTGATATTCCCAGCCTCGAAAATTTAGTGCACGAAACCGTTTGTAATTTTGGGGGAATAGATTGTTTTATCAGCAACGCAGGCGTGTTGCGTGCCGGAGGATTGGACGATATGACGCCCGAAAATTTCGATTTTGTCACCAAAATCAATTACAACGCCTATTTCTACTGCACGAAAGTAGTCAGCAAAGTAATGAAGTTGCAAACGGAACACGCTTCGGGCGATTATTTCGCGGATATTATTCAAATTAATTCGAAATCGGGACTGCGCGGCAGTAAAGCCAACTTTGCGTACGCAGGTGGAAAATTCGGCGGAATCGGATTAACACAGTCGTTCGCATTGGAACTGGCTCCGTATCGAATTAAAGTAAACTCCGTTTGTCCCGGTAATTACTACGAAGGTCCGCTTTGGAGCGATCCCGATAACGGATTGTTCGTTCAGTATTTGAATGCCGGAAAAGTTCCCGGTGCCAAAACTATTGACGATGTGAAAGCGTTCTACCTTGCACAAGTGCCCATGCGGAAAGGTTGTACGCCTGCCGACGTTACCAAAGGCGTATTATACCTTATGGAACAATGCGGCGAAACAGGACAGGCGCTCCCGATTACCGGTGGACAGGTGATGCTGAATTAGCCCCCTAAATCCCCCAAAGGGGACTTGAGTTGCAAAACGATCATTAAATAATAAAAAACAGTTACCCCACTGTAAGCCTCTCCGTCAGCTGACGGAAGGGTTGGAGGGGCCGATTATGAAAACAAAAGCAGTACGCCTTTATGGCAAAAAAAACCTCAGGCTGGAAGAGTTTGAATTACCGGCCATCAAAGACGACGAAATACTTGCCAAAGTAGTTTCCGATTCGCTGTGTATGTCCTCTTACAAAGCATCTTCGCAAGGAACTGAACATAAACGCATTCCTGACGATGTGGCCGAAAATCCGATTATTATCGGCCATGAATTTGCCGGAGAATTGCTGGAAGTGGGCAGCAAATGGGCACATAAGTTCAAGGCGGGTGATAAATTTTCCATACAACCGGCGTTGTATTACGAAAATGGGCCAGTAGGCATTTTAAGCGCGCCCGGTTATAGCTACCAATACATCGGCGGCGACGCAACGTATGTGATTATACCTAACGAAGTGATGGAGCAGGATTGCTTACTGCCGTATCACGGCGAAGGATATTACCCTGCATCGCTGGCAGAGCCGCTTTCGTGCGTTATCGGCGCTATGCACGCCAATTATCACACCACGCCCGGAAGCTACAAGCACAAGATGGAAATCGTGGATGGTGGGAAAATGGCCATTCTCGCCGGAGTCGGGCCGATGGGCTTAGCTGCGATTAATTTCGTGCTTCGCAGGGAAGAGATGAAACCATCCTTACTTGTAGTTACCGACGTGAATCAGGTTCGCCTCGACAGAGCCGCTTCCATTTACACCGTTGAGTTTGCCGCTACACGCGGAATAGATTTACGTTATATCAATACGGGAAAGATGGAGAATCCGGCGGAAGAGCTGAAAGCCATCAGCGAAGGAACAGGTTACGATGATGTTTTTGTTTTCGCTCCTGTTCGTCCGGTTGTGGAACAAGGCGATGCGATACTCGCTTTCGATGGTTGCCTGAATTTCTTTGCCGGCCCCGGTGATCCCAACTTCAGTGCCATGTTCAATTTTTACAATGTGCATTATGCTTACACGCACATTGTGGGTACGAGCGGCGGAAATAACGACGATATGGTGGAAGCGCTGGATATTATGAGTAAAGGCCTCGATCCGGCCGGATTGATCACACACATCGGCGGATTAAATGCGGTGGCAGATGCAACGAATAACTTACCCGATATTCCGGGTGGTAAAAAATTAATATATACGCATCTTGAAATGCCGCTTACACCTATTACAGATTTTGCCAAATTGGGAGAAACCGATGATCTTTTTAAAAAATTAGCGGAAATTTGTGACCGACATAACGGGTTATGGAGTGTGGAAGCGGAAACATTTCTATTAGAAAACAAAGCCCCCTAAATCCCCCTAGGGGGACTTGGGCAAACCCGAATATTTTAACAATCATTTGATAACAGCTAGCCCGCTGTTAGCCTCTCCGTCAGCTGACGGAAGGTTTGGAGGGACTTACATTATGAAACAATTAGACACCCAACTCATGCATCCGGTGGAGCAGATCAACATCATCATCGGACGAATTTACCGAAGCGGAATGACCACCACTTCCGGAGGAAATATTTCTATCCGAGACGATAACGGCGATATCTGGATTACGCCATCGGGCGTGGATAAGGGAAACCTGACCACGAAGGATATTATGTGCGTGAAAAAAAACGGAACCATTATCGGCCCTCACAGGCCTTCATCGGAATATCCTTTCCACAAGGCCATTTACGAATCCCGTCCCGATATAACCGCCATCATTCATGCTCATCCACCTGCTTTGGTAGCGTTTAGTATTGCACGTGTTGTTCCCGATACCAAAATTGTTCCCCAGGCGCATAATATCATCGGCGAAGTAGGTTTTGCACCTTACGGTACACCCGGAAGCGAAGATTTGGGTGAAAAAATTGCCGACGAATTCCGTAATAAGAATTACAAGGCGGTGATCATGGAAAACCACGGCGTGGTGCTGGGCGGAAGCGATATGATGGATGCTTATCAGCGGTTTGAAACGCTGGAATTCTGTTGCCGGACGATCATTAACGGACAGCGACTGGGTGAAGTGAATTATCTCTCCGACCAGCAGGTATCGCAATACGTGAACCATATTCCCGGCAACGTGCCTCACTTCATGAACATTGATTATCCTTCGGATGAACGCGCGCTGCGCACCGAAATGGTTAGCATCATTCGCCGGGCGTGTGACCAGGGTCTAATGATTTCTACGTACGGAACGGTTTCCGTTCGCTGGAAGGACGACGATTTTTTAATCACGCCGCGCGATGTAGCTCGCTGGGATATTGTTCCCGAAGATATCGTACAGATCAAAAGCGGGATGGCGGAGACGGGGAAGGCGCCCAGCCGTTCTGTGGCGTTGCATCAGCGTATTTATCAGCTCAATCCGCACATCAATTCCATTATCTGCACGCAGCCGGTCAACCTGATGGCGCATGCTGTGAGCGGAACAAAATTCGATGTACGCACGATTCCCGAAAGCTGGATTTTCCTGCAAGACGTTCCTTCGATTCCGTTTGGGTTGATTTATAATGAGATAGAAGAGGTTGCGAAGATGTTCAACGATAACCCGGTGATTTTGGTGGAAAACGACAGCGTTTTCGTCACCGGAGACAAATTGCTCAATACGTTCGATTACCTGGAAGTTGCCGAGTTTTCGGCCAATTCGCTGGTGATGGCACAGACCATCGGTCCCCTAAAACCGATAGGAGACAAGGAAATTGAAGATTTAAGAATCGCTTTCAATGTAAAATAAAATATCTCTTTTTATACAGTAAACGCTTTGCAGATTTGCAAGGCGTTTTTTGTGAGCAGAAGTTGCCGTTACACGATCTCTTTCGCCAGATTTGTTCCCTGAATGATCCGGTGCGCCATGCCGATGCCGTCGCGAAGATTGCCGGCGATGTGTAATCCCGGATATTTTTGTTCCAGTTCCTTTACTGTTTTAAAACGTTGTTCCGACGACTTTTCGTATTGCGGAATAGCATATTTGTGACGGAAAATACGGATTAGATCCGGTTTCTTTTCCTGCGGAAACTTAAGCATCCGATGAAACGCATCGTTCACTTTTTCCTCGATCTCTTCGTCGGTCAATTCGGTCAGTTCCCGCCGTTTCATTCCTCCCATAAAAAAGGAAAACAAAACTCCGTTTTCGGGGCTTCGCCCCGTGAAGCACGACGAAGGAAATAAAATCCCCAAAATATCTTCGTTGTCTTTCGAACTGATCAGTCCTCCGAACGCATCAAAATTCATGGAACCTTTGTCCTTCACGCCTACGGCGACCTGCACTACGGGCGCGTACCGCACGTTGGTGAGGTTATTCATTTTTTGGGGATCAATAAACGTCAGCAAATCGGGTAGGGCATAAGCGCCAACGGTCGTGATCACGTGACGCGAGTGAAACTCCACTTGCTGTCCGTTCTTAACGAAGACCGTTTTCCAACGACCGTTATCCGGCAGGATCCGGATGTTTTCCGCAAGAAGAATAATTTGTTGATCGCCAATGTATTTCGTCATTGCTATCGGCAGATTCTCCATGCCTCCTTTTGTCGAAAAAATACCTTTTTTAGCCTTCGGCTGTGTGTTTTTTTTGGCTTCTTTTGCCTTGGCAATTCCGCCGCGGATGAAGCTTCCGTAGTTTTGTTCCAGATTGTAAAGTTTCGGCAATGCATGGCGGGTAATGAGCGAGTTGGGATCGCCGGCGTAAATCCCCGATAAGAAAGGATCCACGGCATAGTCCACAAAAGATTTCCCCAATCTTCGGGTAGTGAGTTGCGCCACTGTCTCGTCGGGATCTGTGCCTTTGGCGCGAAAGGGCTCGCCAAGGATGCGCAGTTTATCGGAAAATGTAAAGAGCGGCGTGGTGATCCCTCCCCATAAACCACCGGGGAGGGCGTGGAATTTCCCGTTTTTCCAGATCAGTCGCTTTTCCGCCTCTTTTCGGGCAAATTCAATTTCGCAATCCGGAGAAAGCGCTTCAAAGAGTTCCAACACTTCTTCCGACGCGCCCGAACCGGTGTTCGGGCCGGATTCCAACACAAACCCGTTTTCGTGGAATGTGCGTATTTGTCCCCCTGTGCGGTCGGATTTTTCGAGAACGGCAACCGAAAATCCTCGTTTTTTCAATTGCACGGCCGCCGATAGTCCGGTGAGTCCGGCTCCAATGATCACTACATCTTTTGTCATTAAATATCCTCCTTGAGTGGATGATTTAGAAGTTTTTATATCGGTTTAGAAAACGTTTTGTCCGTATCTATCAATAATTTGTCGAGCGATGCAGCCACATTGCGAATAAACGGCGAACCTTTTTCGCGCATCACGATTTTGTTGTCATCAAACACTATGATCCCATCGTCGGAGAATTCCTGCATGTTGGATTCCGAGTAAACGGTAGCTGCCTTTACTTCGGTAACAGTGCGCTGTAGGCGCAAAGTGATCCGTTGCCAGTCTATTTGTTCGTTGCACATCAGTTCGGTAATAACCTCGCGCGTGATCTGTTCCCCGTCATTCAGCGCATACCCGCGTTGTACGGGAATATGGCCGCTGTTTACGGTATTTATATAATCCGAAATGTTTTTCGTATTTTGTGCGTAGGCCGATGCCAGTTGCGAAATGGCCGTTACGCCGAAGGCGTACACCTGGCCTGTGGTGCGCCGGGTGCAGTAACCCTGAAAATTCCGGTGCAGCGCATGCGATTGCACTGCCTGGTACAATTCATCGTCCGCTTTCACGAAATGATCCAGTCCGATTTGTTTGTATCCGGCCGCCAACAACAGTTTTTGGGCAGTATGGTATAATTCGTTTTTCATTTCTCCCGAAGGGAGGCCTTTGGCTTCGAGAAACTTTTGCCGCGGAAAAATGTTCGGAATATGCGCGTATGAAAACGTTACCAGCCGGTCGGGAGACAGAGCGATGGCTTTTTGTATGGACTCCGAAAAACCCTGCACCGTTTGAAGCGGCAATCCGTAAATAAAATCGAGATTGATGCGGATGTTTTGCGGGCGAAGCAATTGGAAAATCTCTTCGATGGGCAGAAGGGTGGGAACGCGGTTGGATGCTTTTAGCACATCGGGATTAAAATCCTGAATGCCGATGCTCATACGGTTGAACCCGGCATCTACCAGCGTTTGAAAATCGGTTTTGCTCATGTATCCGGCATGACATTCAATGGCTATTTCCGGATTTTCGATGCAATCGAACTTGCTGAACAACAAGTTGTTGATTTTTTTAATAAGAGTTAGATTGATGGATGTAGGAGAGCCGCCGCCGTAATGGATTTGTGCGATCTTTCGGGTTTTGTCTATACGGGTGCAAACCATTTCAATTTCTTTCAATACCGCGTCAACATACAATGTTTCGTCCGAATCTTTCGACTTAGGGAACGAATTGCAGCCGCAAAAATAACACATGCGCCTGCAATACGGAATGTGGACGTAAAACGAAAGATGTTGGGGTTGCTGCTTGTTCGAAAGCTCAATGGCCTGTATCAGATCGTTCTCCGAAAAACCTTCGTGAAAGAAATTGGCCGGCGGATAACTCGTGTACCGGGGAACAGGAACATTGTATTTCGCAATAAGATCACTCATCCAGCAATACGTC
>JAQVEB010000078.1 GCA_028698105.1 Petrimonas sp.
AGAACGCCTACCGTTGACAAGATCCAAGCCAAACTGGATGATGGTGTCACTGATGAGATCACGACACAAAAAAGTATTACCTATGAAATCGGTACACGCGGTCTATTATCGATAGCAGAGAACTCTTTGGAATATGAAATAGCTGCTTTTCAAATGGATTCCAAAAACATCATAGGTTATGAAGACGGCACATACTCAATGAGCGTCGGAGGAAGTACTACGACGACAAATATCGGTGATTCAAGAAATCGCGGTTTTGAAGTCTTTTTGAAAAGTGATCCTTCAAAAGATTTATCATTTAATCTGGCGTATACCTATTTAAAAGCCAAATATACAAAACATAATTTATTGTCTTATAAAAGGGGGACAATCAAAGGTGATTTTGATGTCGTAGGAAATGAATTGCCCAGAACGTCAAATCATACGCTCGATATCTATTCAACCTATAAAGCAAACCCTGATTTGAGATTTATATCCGAAATATTTGCGAGATCAGAATATTACGCAGATGAAACAAATCAAATTGTAATGCCGGGATATGCGTTTGTGAATTTACAGGCAAGATACGACACTGCCGTCTGTAATAACAAGTTGGAATTATTTGTAAAAATAAACAATGTCTTTGACAAACAGTATTATAAAACCGCTTATTTTACAAGTGATAGAAGCGGCGACGGGACATTTGACAATGAAGATCCTACAATCACGGTCGATCCGGGCAGAGAGTTTTACGCCGGTCTAAAATACACTTTTTAAAGGTTAATGAGCAAAGCAGTGGAAGCCATCTCATATTTTTCATTATTTATCATAGGACTGTCTTATGGAAGTACGGCATGCATGTTTTCGTGCATGCCGTTTCTCAGTCCGCTTCTTGTTCATAATTCAAACCATCTAAGAGAATCAATAAATATCGTACTGCCGTTTAGTCTGGGAAGAATCTTTACCTACACCATGATCGCCATAACGGCTGTAAGCGGGGCAGGTTACGTAAAATCGGTATTGAACGACAACATGCTGTCTCAGCTTTTCTTAGGGGTATTGACACTTTTGATGGGAGCTTTTATGTTTTATAGAGTTTGGAAAAAAGATGCAAAAAGCTGCTCTGTAAATCCATCCATATCCCATAGCCTAACAACGAATAAAGTTGGATTGTTCGGTATAGGGGCATTGGTCTCGATCAATCCGTGTGCTCCGATATTAACGCTGATCGCACTCAGCGCAAACAGCGGTTCAGTGCCGAATGCCATAGGCATGGGGATATCTTTTGGATTGGGTGCGGTACTTATCCCGTTTTTGTTTTACGGTTTTTTTCTCTCCAATGTCATCAGGGGGCTGCTCGCGGAGTTTAAATCCTATGCAAAAATCATCGAGATTACGGCTTCACTGCTTTTGGTGATAGTCGGAGTTTTAATATTAAACGGTCACATCAAGCTTTAAAAAGGAAAAAAATGGTTGATTTTGTAAAAAGAGATCAAAATGATATCTTCAACAGACCGATTTTAGGATTTCTGTTCAAAAATCCTAAGCTTTTAATGGTTCTTAGAACCGTCGTCGCGGCACTGTTTTTCTATGCTGTTTATTTCGGATTTGTGCACCCGGCGAAAGACAATCTCTTCACGGGCGCTTTGTTTTGGGGGATATTCTGGTCCCTTTTCATGGTCGCGACGCTTCCCACGTTCGGAAGGATTTTTTGCGGTATCTGCCCGCACGGGTTTTTGGGAAAATACATCACGGCATTCGGGCTTCAAAAAACGATGCCCAAATGGATGCAAAACAGATACATAGGTATCGTTTTGCTTGTCGTCGGGTGGTGGGGAATATACTATACGTTTCCGGGAGTCTGGAAAACGCCTTTCGCCACTGCGGCTTTGTTCGGGGGGATGAGCCTGGTCGCTTTTGCCGTTTACTATCTCTATAAGGATATGGGCCATTGCAAATACATCTGCCCCATCGGAACGCTGAGCCGGGCGTATGACAAGCTGTCGTTTACGAAACTGGAAACGTATACCGATTATTGCAAAGATTGCAGAACGTTCGAGTGCGCATCTGCCTGTTCGCACGCTCTGAAGCCGTTTAGCTTCGCGAACAAGAATCAGACGGACGATTGTACCCTGTGTATGGAGTGCGCTTCGTCGTGTGAGGCAGTCAAGTTTAGATTTACAAAACCGGCCGAACAGCTAGCAGGCACATTTAAAACTTTAAATGCAGAAATCTGGGCCTATATTCTCATACTCGCTTCGATCCCCGTTTCGATGACGTTTGCGCATGGGCTTAATCGAAGCAGGATCGCCGACAGCATGATATGGAACCAAACCGCTGCCTATTTTGGCATGAGTGAGTATGCAGGCGGTTTTGCGTTTGCATATGCCCTTTTGTTGACGGTCTTTATCTCCGTTACAGGGCTTTTCTTGGCATCAAAAGTGCTAAAAAAGGATTATTCAAGTACTTTTTCAACTCTCGGTTACGCCTATGCACCGTTGTTTATTTTAGGTTCCCTGGGACATACGCTCGAGACGTTTTTTACGAAAGACTACGAGACAATCGTCGAAGGGTTCGCGCAGGCTTTCGGATTTGCGGCAGACGCATCTGCGCTTGCTTCCCGCGGTGATGCGTGGCTCCATTATTTCGGACTTTTCAAATGGATAGCCGTCGTTTGGGCATTGGTGTTGATATACAAAAGACTGAAACTGATAGACGCCGCAAGATGGCGAAAAATATCCGGATACTTTTTCGCTTCTTTTGTGGTGATATTTTTTGTCGGTATCAATCTTTACCAGGGGCATGTATTAAGTACGTACGGGGTAAAAGAAAGAGGCGGCAATACCCACGGCAGTCATTCACATGGAGGCGACAGTTTTCAGAAAATCTCTTTCGCAGATAAAACGGGTAAAAGGGATTTTTCCGGAGCTGAAAAAGCGGCCATGATCAAAGAGGACGAACCGATCCATTTCACCCTCACCGATCCGAAAGAAAACGCTCAAAACGGCGGCGGCCGTAATACTCATGCGATGAGCGGTGGTTCGCACCGTCCCTCGTCCGAAATCCCTTCCAAAAAAGCCTGGCTGGTTTTTAACGGGAACAGACCGGTGTCGAACGCCGACATCGAAACGTTTGTGTTTGATGCCGGACATGAACTTAAAGATGTGAAAGTCGAACAAAAAAGAGGGGTTTCAACGTATCGTTTCGACATACCAAGGAATGGGTATTACAACCTGATCGCAAAAAACTGCGCCGTGAAAGATGATACGCTTTGGTATAAGATCGCGAAACTGGAATATTTGCACGCACAGCATGGAAACGATGATGTCTACAGTGACGACGTAAAAAAAGAGCTGAACATTGACGGCATAAAGATAGACCTCATAAGGGTGAAAGACGCCCGGGAGAAGGACTTTTTCTATAGACATTCCATGGGTGACACCCTGACGTTTAAAGCCTTGCTGGATCACAAACCCCTGGCCAATGCAAACGTGGCCATTGCCTTGAGCAGCGGATGGACGAAAAATGTCACCACCGATGAAAACGGGATCGCGAAGTTCACGATCGTCAGAGACTATTTCCCGGCGTGGAATGAATTCGACAAAATGTATAAACAGAATCTGCTGTTGACGCTGACGTACGATGAAGAAAAAAAGGGGCAGATCGACGGCAACGAGTATCAAAAAGCAAAATACATTCTCACGTACCCCCTCTCTTTTTATCCCAACAGCAGCGATTACGAGTCGTACGGATACGCGTTGATCCTTCTATCGATCACCCTGCTGTGTGCCGGGATCGTCATCTATCTCTTCAGAAGAAACCGGACGAAACCTTTTAAAGAGGTACGATATGAAGAGTAAAATCAAAAACGCCATCAACAACATGAACCTTCACCGTACGAGGTTCTGGATCCAGCTTGTCGTCTTTGTCATTTTCGTGTACGGCGGATATTTCGCGATCGATCTGGGTTCGAAACTGCCGGTTTTTGCCTGCCCGTACAACAGCGCCAGTGCAGGGGCCTGCTATCTTATACCGCTTCAGCACCAACTCTCCATGCCGACCCGGGTTCTGCTCGGAGGAGCCGCCATATCGGTGATCGTCGGTCTGCTGACCTTTTTGGCCTGGTTCGTGTTTTTGAACAAAGCCTGGTGCGGCTATATGTGTCCGATCGGTACCTTGCAGGACTGGTTTACCGCTTTACGAAAACGGACGGGTATCCGGTATTCCACCTACACGCGAATCCAGTTTGAAAAACTGTCGAAAATCAAATATATATTTCTGGCCATCGTTTTGCTGTTTCCGCTTCTGATGGGTGTGGGGCTGCTGGGTTCGCAATGGTCCGCGGCATTTTGCCAAATGTGTCCGGCAAGAATCATAAGCCCTATGCTAAGCGGAGACTTTTCGCAGTTGACGATAGATTTCTCAAGCAAAACCGCGATGGTGCTGACGGCAATCGGGATTGTATTCGCAGGTTTGTTTGTAATAGGCAGTTTTGTCAAAAAAAGATTTTTCTGTTTCTTTTGCCCTATGAGCGCATTACATTATATTTTTTCGGATCTTTCAGTGGTCCAGCTCAAAAAAAACGGAAGCAAATGCACCCGGTGCGGAGATTGTTATGCCGTGTGCGATATGCAGGTCAAAGACATCGCCGATGACGTAACGAGCACGAATATTATAAGGGACGACTGCATCCTGTGCCTCAAATGCGTCGCGGCATGTCCTGAGGACGGCGTTCTGCATTTTGACATACTGAAACTGAACGCGTTCAGTTCCACAAAAGAAGGTTTTGAAAAAAGAATGGGTATGGAAAAACCCTATGAGGGACAACGATGAGCAACAATCCGAATCATAAGATAGAAACACCGAACGAGAGACAGAACAGACACAAGGCAATGGAGTCAATCCATGTTCTCAATGCGCTGCGCGAGGATTTCAAATCCCCGATAGAAAGCATGGGCTATTTTTACGATCTGTTCGAGCGGGTCTACTGCAAACATGAACCGCTGCACGAGGGGAAGGTAAAAATCGGAACTATGTGCATCCAGATCCCTTCCGAGATCATCTACGCGCTGGACGGTGTCCCGGTGAGGCTGTGCAACGGTTTTTATACCGACGATGAAATCGGCGGGGATCTGATGCCTCAGAAATCGTGTCCGCTGGTAAGGGCCAGTATCGGGCATCTCTCGTCGAAAAATCTGAGCGACAGGCCCCATATGATCTACACTCCTACGACGTGTGATCAAAAGACAAAAGCGGGAAGTACGATTGAGAGTTTCGGCTACGATGTCATCGACGTGGATTTTCCACGGACCAAAGAGAGCGAAGCAAGCAGAGAGTTTTTTAGAAGAAGCATCCGGGAATTCAGCATGGACCTCTCTTCCCGGATGGGAAAAAAACTCAGCAAAAAAAATCTAAAAGCTTCAATTTCAAAAATAGGGTATGCCCAATCGCTTTATCACAGGCTGGCAGGATTTAGACAGAATAAAATCGTCCCGATATTGGGAAACGACATGTTTCTGGTAACCAACGCTTTTTTCTTCGACAGGATCGACAACTGGATCGAAGCGGTTGAGAAGCTGATCGCGGAACTTGAAACAAGGGTAAAAGATGAGGTCCATGTAGCGGGGAAGATCAGCCCGCGCATCGTCTATACCGGTTCGCCGCCGATTTTCCCCAACTACAAAATCCCCCTCATCATCGAAAGTTCCGACGCCCTGATCGTCGCCGACGAGACGTGCAGCTCCAACCGGATGTTCAATGACAGGGTTGCTGTCGATGAGTGGTTTATCAACGACATGATCGATTCCCTGGCTGACAAGTATCTCAAAGCGTGCACCTGTCCGATCTTTACCAAAAACGACGACCGGATCAGACGAATCGTTGATCTCGTAAAGACGTACAGTGCCGACGGTGTCATCTATCAGGCTTTCGCGGGGTGCACGGTATATGAATTGGAACAGCGCAGCGTGCTCGAGGCGATGGAGAGGGAGGGGATTCCCATCCTGTATATCGAAAGCGACTACAGCCCCTCGCAGCAGGGACAGCTCACGACACGGGTCGAGGCATTTGTGGAATCGTTGAAAAATCGGCGGAGGATGAAAAAAGAACTACAAAATTTGGCAAAGGATTGAAGATAAGATTAATTAAACCTTTAAATTAACACATAATTAACAATATTTAGAAATAATCCGCTGTTAATTAAGGAGGTAGAATGGGAGTTATTAAATTGTCTATGGCCGCGATTGCTGTATGCGGCAGTGCTTATGCGAACGAAATGGTTGATCTTGGGGACGTGTCGATAACCGCGACAAGAACGGTTCAAAGCACACTGGAATCTCCGGCGAGCGTAGGTGTCGTGAGTGCGGAAAAGATTGAAGAGAAATCGGTCCAAAGAGCGGATGAAGCGATTAAAGAGGTAGCCGGTGTGTATCTCAGAGCGGATGGGGACCATACACCGAACAGTTGGAGCAACGCGGTAACCTTGCGCGGGATCCCGATGTATTACCGTACGGCGGTTTTGCTGGATGATGTGGCATTGAATAATGCATTTTCATCCGGCGTCAACTGGTCCAATATCCCTGTGGAAGAGATTGAAAGGATAGAAGTCGTCAAAGGGCCGTTTTCATCACTTTACGGAGGAAATGCCATGAGCGGTGTCATCAACGTGATCACGAAGCAGCCGGCGAAGAGAGAAACGGTTGTAAAAACAGGGTACGGCAGCAATGATTTTAAAAATTTTGTCGTGTCGTATAAAGACAGGATCACGGATAAACTGGGGGTGTCCTTAAACGTCAGTGAAAAAATAAGTGACGGCTACATCAATGACCTCGTCGTTAAATCGCCGAAGGGGGGTACTGGCTGGACAGAAGTGTATGGGGCACGGATGTCTGTAGACCCTACTGGAAAGACGGTTTATATCGTCGGCGACAAAGGGGAAAAATCGTGGTGGGAACACGATGCCGGGATAAAGCTTTTTTATGATTTCAATGACTACACGAAAGTGACGTTCGGGTATTCGCACCACAATCATGCGACGGATTTTGATTCTTTTAATACCTATTTGACCGATGCATCGGGAAACCCTGTTTTTTCTGGGACGGTGCAGCTGGATCCGACATCAACAACATCACTTGCCGAAAAAGATTTTTTGTTCGGTCCCACGGGGGAAAAGACGGACAGATACACGTTGAGCTGTGAAACCAAAATCCTGGATGACGTCAAGGTCAAAGTCAATACCAACTATTCGCAATACGGCTACTGGTATGCTTCCCCATCGACGGGAGCCACCTCTGCCGGCGGTCCGGGGACCTATACCGATATTCCGAATGACACGACGTTCGGATCGGTGCAGTTCCATTTTCCGCTCGGCAATGCGCATTTTATTGTAATGGGTGCGGACGCAAATAAAAACGAACTTGCAAAAAAAGTGAAAGTTCTGCCCGACTGGACAGATGATGAAAGCAGAACAACACTCAACAGTGAATCAAACGGCCATAGCACTACCAAAGCCTTGTATATACAAGATACGATAGACATTACGGATAAATTGGTAGCGTACGTAGGCGGCCGGTACGATACGTGGGAGACATCGGGCAATTATATAGACTATATAAAATCGACCACGAAAACGTACGAAAAAAGGGAAGATTCCCAGTTCAGTCCGAAAGCATCGCTGGTGTATATGCCAGATGAACGTACAACATTCCGGGCATCTGCCGGACAAGCGTTCAGGGCCCCTTCGTTAAGCGATCTGTATTCGTCATTTTATGCCGGGATCAAATTGTATCAGGGGAGTCCGGATCTCAAGCCCGAAACATTGACATCGTGGGAAGTTGGGTTCGAACATATATTCGACATCGGCACCCATTTCAAAACTACCTATTATGAAAACTATCTCAAAGACTTGATGTATACGACGGATATCAGTACAACATTGAACGAAAAACGAAACGCCGGAAAAGCCGAGATCAAGGGAATAGAGCTGGAGGTCCAGCAGGAGTTTGCAGACGGGCTCAATGCTTTTGCCAATTTCACCTACAACCATACCGAAATCACGGAAAACCAAAACAATCCTTTGATCGTCGGCAAGCAGATGACCTATGTCCCAAAAAGACAATTCAACATCGGAATCAGCGGCAAACAAGGCGATTTAAGCGGATCGTTCATGGGTAGTTACGTGGATGAGATATCAACAAAAGACGACAATTCCGACATCTACAAAGCAACGTACGGTGGGTATGAGTCATATTTCACCATAAATGCGAAGCTGGGGTATCAACTCCAAAAATGGCTTAATGCTTCGATAGCGGTCAACAATCTGTTCGACAATGAGTATTTTCAATCTTCATTAAATCCTGGTCGGACAGTATATGGAGAATTGACGTTTAAATTCTGATGATTATATTGAAAAAAGTGGTTTTTTCCCCATAATCATGCAAAATGACAGACCAAAATTAATTCGTTGTTTAAAAATGTTTTGTTACATTTGTGTTAATTACTTGGTTAAATTAACACTGTTGTAACACTATTCTGAAATAATGCTATTAGTTATGTATTATAAGGGAATAGTGATGAATACGATTAAGTTATCATTGGCGGCCATGGCTGTATGCATCAGTGCATTGGCGGATGAAAGTGTTGATTTGGGAGACGTGTCGGTTACGGCGACACGGACCGAGCGTAAAAACATCGATGTCCCCGCCAGTGTCGAAGTAATTACTCAAAAAGATATCCAAAACTCCGTTGCAACAAGCGCGGATGAATTGTTAAAAGAGGTGTCCGGCCTTGATCTGAAACACAGTATCGGGATACTCTCAAGTAGTACGACCAATAAAGTCGTAATGCGCGGCTTCGGAGGAACCACAGAAGGGCGCGTATTGCTGCTCATCGACGGTGTTCCTATGAACGATCTTTACGGTGGCGATCTGGAATGGAACAAAATACCTGTTTCGAATATCCAAAGAATAGAAATTGTCAAAGGGGCGACTTCGGCTTTATACGGTTCAGGCGCAATGGGCGGTGTTATCAACATCATCACCAAAAATCCGACAAAGGAAGCCAAAACGGATATCGCTTTGAGCTATGGAAGCATGAATACCCAGATTGCCTCCGTGTCGACTATGGGCCAAGTGGAAAGCGTCGGATATTTGATTTCCGGAGAAAGGGCAACCAGCGATGGGTATAACCCGGAAACCCCTGCGAATACCAAACCCTATACACGGGACAAGGGGGTTGAAAGAGACAATCTAAACGCAAAATTGACCTATGATATTGATGAAACGTCTTCTGCATTTGTCTCAGCTTCCTATTACGACAATGAAACTACCGGTGCGCTTGCCATCGACAACTATGTCCCGCATTATCAGGAGCACAAAACCTACACCGCCGGATACAAAAAAATATTTGGCGAGGGAAATGAGCTATTGCTAAAAGCGTTTATAAAAGATGAATACAGCGATTACGATTCTGTAAACAGTGCCAAAACGGCCGTTCAGTATGAAAGCAGCAGTACCAATGATGATCGCGGCGGAACCATCCAGGTGACCCTTCCTTATACGGAAGATCCGCTTTTCGGGACAAGTACCCTCGTAGCCGGCGCAGATCTGAGACAGGGTAACATCGATCGGTTTAACGATTACATCGATGGCAGCGATAAAGAGATAAAGATACAGGGAAGCCAAAAATACATAGGCCTTTTTTTGCAGGATGAAATTTTCATAGGTCAGAACTGGATCATTAATATCGGCGGTCGATATGACTCCTGGAAAAATTATGACGGGCACGGGTATGACAGCAGCCTGGCGACAACAGACACCTATTACAGCGCGACAACGACTAACGGATTCAGTCCGAAGATCGGTATTGTCAACCACCTGACAGAAGCCACATCATTCAGAGCATCTGCCGGCAGCGCCTATCGTGCCCCTACATTGTCGGATCTGTACAACACATATGTATACGGTTCGAGAATCTGGTACGGCAACCCGGATTTGAAACCTGAAAAAGTCACGTCGTATGAAGTGGGTTTTGACCAAACTGTTTTTGATGAAGGAAAATTGAGTGTAACGGCATATCAAAACGATGCAAAAGACTTTTTCTATTATGTAACGGCGGTTCCGCCGGAGGGATATACCGCTGCTCAAACCAAAACCAATGTCGGCAAAGTGAAAATACAGGGTATCGAAGTCGATGTGTCCTATCCTCTTACAAGTCAGCTTCAAGTATTTGCAAACTACACCTATAACAAATCGAAAATTGAAGAGTTCAGAGAAAATACGGCACTTGAGGGGAAATACCTGATCGAAGTTCCCAAACATAAAGGTTCGATCAGCCTCGTATATGCCGATCCCGCGCTTGTGGATGCCAAAATATCGGCTCGATACGTAGGAGACCGTTACAGCAATGATACCAATACGGCCGAATACGAGAGCTACACTGTTTTCGATCTGAAGCTTTCCCGAAAACTCGCGGAGAATTTTGAAGCGGGCGTGGCAGTGGATGACTTGTTTGATGAAAGCTATATCGAAAATTATATCTCTCCGGGAAGAACTGTTTTGGCCACGTTGAAAGCAACGTTTTGACAACGGGAAGAAGGAGGAGGCTGAATATGAAACATTTGAAAAGCTGTATTGCTTTAGGAATATTCTGTCTGACCGTTCCTGTTTTCGCCGATACTTCCGTGTGGCTTGAAGAGATAAAGGCGAAATCGTGCTGCACGGCAGGGACCAAGGAGTCGGGAGTCAAACGGTTTAGCATTCAAAAAGGTAATGTGCAAAACAGTGAAACGGTCCATGGTCTGATCAATGCAAAAGTCTATATCAGGGATATGGATAATCTGATTACCGAACAAAATATCAAGGATGACAAAATCACTTTTGTCCCCCAATACAAAGGAAATTATCATCTTTATATTGAACAAAAGTCCGTTCAGGACGGGACGCTTCATGTAACGCTCTCATCGCTCAGAGTCTATAACAAAGAGGGAAATATCACCAAATCTTTGTTGAAAGAGATGCGGGGCAAAACGATCGATTCTCACTATGGGCTGGAGCCTTTGGCGCAATTGCCCTTCGAAATCATTATGCAAAGACCGATCAAAAAACACCATATCAACTGCTGTTTGTATTCGGGTGACATTGCCCCTTTCAAGGTCTATTACAAAGGGAAACTCCAAAAAAATATACCGCTGAAAGTGACCATGCAGACGGGCTGGACCAATGTCGTTAAACCGTCTGATGATGGGGTTGTCACATTTGAAATTCCCAGAAATACCTATGTCAAGAGAGAAAAAGGGGAAAGACATTCAGAAAAAATGATTGTCGAGGCAATGTACAGAGTGAACGAATCGGGTACGTACGGGGGGGAAGCATATCATGGCGTAGAGTACGTTATGAGCTTGCCGCTTTCGTTTAGTCCGTCTCCGCTTGAATACGAATCCAAAATGCTGGGATTTTCAACGGCAATGGGGGTAATGCTGGTATTTTCT
>JAQVEB010000079.1 GCA_028698105.1 Petrimonas sp.
GTTGCCGAATAAATTGAATTTGAAAACCAATAAACCCGCGTTCCGGAATTTACCGTAGCGCGGGTTTATTGGTTCAAAAGAAGGCTGTATCGAAAGTAAAATCTGCCATCAAATTGTCTCCCGATAACTCGTATGTTTGCAAATTCATTTACCAATGACAAATTTTGGTAAATATCTGATTTTGAGTTATTATAGATTTCTCACTTCGTTCGAAATGACAACCGCAGATAGTTGGGCTTCAAGTCAACTAATTCTTCATTCTCTACAGAGTCTCCCCCTCACCAAGTCACCAAGTCTTAATCAACGCATCAGACCGGTAGTCGGTCAGATGCTTTCTCCCCAGTCACTAAGTCACCGAGTCTCCTAGTCTTAACCTCTCCCAGTCTTAATCAACGCATCAGACCGGTAGTCGGTCAGATGCTTTCTCCCCAGTCACTAAGTCACCGAGTCTCCTAGTCTTAACCTCTCCCAGTCTTAATAAACGCATCAGACCGGTAGTCGGTCAGATGCTTTCTCCCCGGTCTCCAAGTCACCGAGTCTCTATGCTGGCGCAAGTTTGTAACTTGTGCATCAAAACTCATAGACGTAGCACATGATGCTGCGTCTCTACTTTTTCACGCTTTCGGCAATATCCTTAAAAAACGGTTTAATCAATACCCAACCAATGGAAACGATTAATCCGAGCATCAGGAATACCGCTATGATCATCGAGCGCTTGGGCGCACTTTTTTCTGTTGGCACGATTACCGGATTGATAACCGTGAGTACCGGTTTGTTTTCCGTTACCGCCAACTGCGCCTGTTCGCGCTGTTTGGCTAATTCATTATACACGGTAAAGGCAATATCGTACTCGCTGCTCAGGCGTTTTTCGGTTGTGGCGGCCACGGCAGAAATCAGGTTCCTGTTTGCATCCTGGAACGCTGCCAAATTGGCTTGTTTTTGCAGAAAATCGCGACGCGCTTCTGCGTAATTTTTTTCGACAAACGCCAAATCATCGGCAACCTTATCCAATTTATAGGCGATAACAAACTGCTCCAGGGTTTTGCGTATTTTGTCGGCTATTTGAGCAGCGCCTTCGGCTTCGGGGAATGTGTAACCGAGCTTTACATAGCCGTCTTTATTGTTCAATTCCAACGACATGTTCGCCTGAATGGCTGCATAAGCCTTTTTTTCATCAGGTGAAAGAACTTGCACACTTTCTAAAGAATCCGTCGTTGTAACAACTGCTTCATCGGATTTTCCTTTGAAAGATGAGAGAATGGTTCCCGGAAGGCCGATGGTGTATTTTTTCAGGATTCCCGTGAAGCCGGGTTTGTTGTACTTTTTATCGGTATAAAATTCATATAGGGTAATGGCTTGCCTGTTTGCTTTGTGGGGAGTGATAACCGTTTGCATGATCTCGCGCGTGAACGGTACGCTTTTGATGATCTCGGAATACACCGTGGGCGATAGCGTTTCTCCCGAAAAGCTTGCTCCTACATTTATTCCTGCCAATGCAGACAGTCCGCCTAAATTGCCGGAAGATTTCTGCCCTGTTTGAGGCACCACGGTACAACCGGCGGTATATTTCACCGGAGAGGTCATGGCGATAAGGATGCCCAACAAGAATGCAAGGCCGGTGATAATAAGGATAAACTTGCGCTTAATCCAAAGTTGCCGGATAATATCCTTCAAGTCTATTTCATCCGAAGTATTTTCGTTCTGATAAGCCATTGGCAAATCGGAAGAGTTGGTAGTTGGTTGTATATTATTGCCCATATAATTTTATCAAATTCGGTCTTCTGTCATCCGACATCCGTCATTCAGCTATTTCAACAGATTTGTTATGATCAATCCCAGCGTTGCGATGGAGGTTGTGACACCCATTATAGATTGAACGGACATTGGTTCACGTTCCGGCTTTTCCGGTACCACAATCTCACATCCGGGCTCGATCTTCGCCCATCGGCCTGCAGCAACTTTCCCGTTCATGTAGATAACGAACGGTTTGCTCTTCATCGCCAAACGCGAGTAACCTCCTGCCTGACGGATATAACTTTCTAAGTTCATTCGTTTGTTGTAGGTAACGATGTTCGGATACAAAACGCCTCCCGAAATCTTAACGGTGCCTTCATATTGAGGAATGAAAAGTTCGTCTCCGGCTCTTAAAACCAAATCATCATCGCTACCCGGCCTTTTCAGGGCTTTCTCCAAATCTATGCCAACGTATTGGGCAGAATAATCGAGGTTGTTGATAAAGGATGAATCAGATTCTGCCGTCGCCTTGGCAAGCAACGCTTCGCGGGTTCGCTTTCGTTCTATTTCATTCATTTGTCGCGAAAGACGAGCGCCCTTAGCATAAGCGTAATCGGTTAATCCTCCGGCACGCTTGATGACAGAAGATAATCTCTCGTCTTTTGTTATTTTGGTAAATTGCCCGTCAAAAAGCACTTCACCTCTTACCGTAATGTTTTGCTGGGGTTCATATCCGGGAGAACGCCTTACGAAAACCTGATCGAAAGGTTGCAATACGAAGGAGGGATCACTTGAAACGATTTCACCGTTGCGTAATGAGAAATTGAACGATTGTCCGGAAGTTTTTGAAACGGTTGTACTGGAAGGGTTCTTAATTCGTCTGTAAACATCGATCCGGGCCGTCGAAGCCGATTCTGTCAACCCGCCGGCTCTCAAAATAATATCTTCAAGACGCATGTTTGTGGCATAAGGATAGGTTCCGGGCGCACGTACTTCACCACCGATATAAACCGTTACGCTATCGTTAATGGAAAAAATAGACGGTACATGCAACCGGTCGTTCTTCTGCAGGGTGATATCGGGAATCCGGTTGTTTAATAACGCGTCCAGATCAAATGATTGCATGGTTTGTTTCAGGTCGTCTTGCTGGCGGTATAGTAATGCGCGCGATAAATAGGCATCTCCTGTTGTCCCTTGCGCTATGCGGATAAGGTCTTTTACCGTTTTTATCTGATCGCCTACAGCGTATTTCCCGGGACGGTAAACGGCTCCGGTAATTTCCACCATGTTGGCGTACTGGTCTAAAATATTGCCTACGCTTATTTGATCGCCGTCTCTTAAATTAAAATTCGTGTATTCCGATTGATTTAAAGTGTAGGCCTGCATTTCGGTGTCACCCTTCCGGAGCAGTGTAACGTTTTCCTTAAAGGCGCTGCTTGTGAATCCACCGGCGAAACGAATAAGGTCTTGCAGGGTTTCATTCTCACGCATTTCGTACCGCATTGAGCGTTTTACTTCGCCGGTAATCTGTGCCAGAATGCCGTAAGCTTCTACCTTCACAATATCTCCATCGCGCAAAGTGATGTCGCCCATATTGTTTCCGTTCATCAGATACTCATATAAGTCCACCGTTGCTACAATGTTTCCACTACGGAAGATGTGAATATTTCGAAGGCTTCCTATTTTACTGGGCCCGCCTGATACGTACAACGCGTGAAAAGCGGAGGCGAAAGAAGACAAGGTATAGGTGCCGGGCGTTTTTACTTCGCCCATTACATTTACCTTTATGGTTCTGACGTTTCCTACCGACACACCCAAAAAAGTGCGGGGTTCATAAGAATCCAGATCGGAATAAATGGAAGAGAATTGATTCCTGATTTTTGCTTCGGCTTGTTTTACGCTGAGTCCGCTCAATTGTATCCTGCCCAATCCCGGTACCACGATATAACCATCGGGAGCGATCGTGTACCTTACGTTCAGCTCAGAATCGCCCCATACATCTATAATTACTTCATCTCCGGGCCCCAGAACATAATTGGCCGGAGTGGGCATGTTCATATTCGGCGCGAAAGTGAGGTTATTGGCCGAAAAGAAATCCTGTCCATATACCCTATCTTCCTGAGGGATATTTTGATTTGGAGTCTCGTTGCTGATTTCGGGTATTTTGGATGTGTCTCTGAATACGTTTTTTTGAGGATCGTAGTTCGATTCGATCTCAGGACTCGCTATATTTTGCTGATCCTCGTATTGAGCGCGAATGCGTTGAAGTTGTGTGGCTGTTACTCCTTTTTGGCTTAATTCAAGCAATATCTGTTGCTGGGTTTTACCGGAATTCTGATATTTCATTAATTCCTGCATTACCTGCTGATCGCTCATTTGGGCATATAAACCGACAGAAACAAATAACAACAAGAAGGTAATCAAACGTGTAAATGTATATTTCCTATGCATACGATATCAATTTTTCATGAAGAAAAGTTGTAATTTTTTCGTTCCGTAATCTATTTCAAATTTTAATTCATAAAAGAACTATTGGCAAAATTAATAGATTTAATTGAAATAGCAGGAGATTCCCCGATAATTATGTAAAAAGTACGCGGCAATCCGCAGGAGAATCCATCGTCTCGGATTAATAGCGTCAAAAATTGCGATTGTGTCAGTTTTATCCGATGCGTCACAAGGTGTGGTATAGGAACAAAGGATACCGAAAACCAAGCCTTGCTAACGGGTAATTATCAGGAGAAAATTGAGTTTTTTAGGCCATATCCCTTCAAATATATTCTGAAATTGTTTATGGTAAGCCATTTCTGAGCAGAAGTATAATCATTCAAAAATTAATGGCTGTCTGAATTAAAAATTCTTTTATTTCGTTTTCTGTCGGAGGATGAGGAATGACGTATTGCACTTCTTCACTGTAATCAATATCTTTATGAAAAGCTATTTGTTCTCTAAATAGTTTTTCGGAAAATTGATCTGAGAAAATCGAATGGGCTTGCTTGCTTATTTCGGTAAGCGTATAGAACTCTTTCAGAATAAAATACAGATCAACGTAGTCTTTCCACTTCGAACGCCTTCCCAAGGCAAAAGCTTTCATCGCGGCTAATGTTAACAGGGAGGGGAAAGTGAGTCCATTACTCATTTTTTCCGGATGCTCAATAAGAAAAGGGTAGTGGAAAAACGTTACTTTTACGTTGGTAATCAGCAAATGAAGTTGATCAATATCTTCTCCTATAAGTTTTTGGGGTTGATTGAGTTCTCTTAATGCGGCTTTAATCCTTGTTTTATTGATTTTTGATGGGGTGAAGAGATCAAAATCAATGGAGCGTCGGTGTCCGATGTGCAAGGCTATGGCCGTTCCTCCCACCAAATAGAATGAACGTCTGAATTTGCTTAAAAACGGCAATAGAGCTTGTTGATTCTCATCTAATATCGTGATGTGCATGCCGACGAAAATAATGTTGAAAAAAATTTATAGTTAACTCGTTGTAGTTAGCCGCTCTCCGCGGACTGATTTGCAATGTGTTCTCGAAAATATTTTTAGTTTTTTCTACACCAAATAAATTCATTAACTCAATAACAGCGTGCATGTCGCCGTAATTCAAAATAAATTCCACCAATGTTTCATCACTGATATCTTCCTTTTTATTCTGGGGAATATACCAAAATAAATCGCTGTGCTTGCGGATAAATTCTTTTATTTCGGGTGTTCTTTCTTTCATTTCATCAGCGTTGAATATGGAAACTGAGTTTTAGAAACGGATATCATTCCCGGCTTTAGCGAAAGTAAAGATAGGTATTTTTTTTGTTTCTAACAATCTTTGTTATCACCAGACAAATCTCAAAACACGAAGGCAATGCCAATCGTCTCCCTCTCTCCAAGTCCCCAAGTGTAAGTCTCCCAGTCTCCCAGTCTCCCAGTCTCCCAGTCTCCAAATTCCCCAAGTCTCATTACCGTCCGTACATTGCGTCGTAATACTTCTGGTAATCGCCGCTGGTAACATTGTTCATCCAATCTTCGTGATCGAGGTACCAGCGCACGGTTTTGGCGATCCCTTCTTCAAACTGAAGCGACGGTTCCCAACCCAACTCGTTTTTCAACTTCGTGGAGTCTATGGCGTAGCGCAGGTCGTGGCCGGCGCGGTCGGTAACGTACGTGATGAGTTTTTCCGATTCGCCATCTTCGCGTCCCAGCGCCCGGTCAACGGTTTTGATCATCACTTTGATCAGATCAATGTTTTTCCACTCGTTGAACCCGCCGATGTTGTACGTGTCGCCGTCTTTCCCTTCGTGGAAAATGAGGTCAATGGCACGGGCATGGTCTTCCACGTACAGCCAGTCGCGCACGTTTTCGCCTTTCCCGTAAACCGGTAACGGTTTATTGTTGCGGATGTTGTTGATGAACAACGGGATCAGCTTCTCGGGAAATTGGAACGGCCCGTAATTGTTGGAACAATTGGAGATGATGACCGGCAGTCCGTAGGTATCGTGATAAGCGCGCACGAAGTGGTCGCTGCTCGCCTTTGAAGCGGAGTAGGGGCTGTGCGGATCGTAACGGGTGTCTTCGGTAAACAGCGTGTTGTCGAATTCCAAAGCACCATATACTTCATCGGTTGAAACATGATAAAACCGATGCGTAGAGACGGTGTGCACACCGTCTCTACCTTCCACCCACGACCTGCGGGCCGCTTCCAGCAAGTTCAGTGTTCCGATCACGTTGGTACGGGCAAAACTGAACGGATCTTTGATGCTCCGGTCCACGTGGCTTTCGGCGGCGAGATGAATGACGTTGTCAATGCTGTATTCTTCAAAAATACGCATCATGTCTTCAAAATCGCAAATATCGGCTTTCACGAACGTATAATTGGGTGCATTCTCAACATCTTTCAGATTGGCGAGATTTCCTGCATACGTAAGCTTGTCTAAATTAACGATCCGGTATTCGGGATATTTGTTCACAAACAACCGCACGACGTGCGAGCCGATGAAACCCGCACCGCCGGTAATGAGGATGTTTTTATTGAAATTATTCATATTTTGTTGATTTTTAGAGTGTAGGGTAAAGAGAACAAAGAACAAAGAGCAAAGACAGACAAAAGATTGTTGGACTATTAGACATCGGTCATCGATCATCCAACATCCGTCATCCAACATCCGTCATCCGTCATCCGTCATCCATCGTCCATCATCCATCATCCATCATCCATCATCCATCATCTGACATCCGATATCCGGCTATTCTTCTTATCTTTTTCCGACAAAATTATGTCTTCTTCCGGAATTTTCCAATCAATATCCAAAGCCGGATCGTTCCACAAAATACCGCCTTCCGCTTCGGGCGTGTAGTAGTTGTCGCACTTGTACTGAAAGATCACTTCGTCGCTCAACACAACAAACCCATGCGCGAAGCCGCGCGGAATGAAGAACTGCCGTTTATTTTCGCCCGACAACTCCACCGCCACGTGTTTGCCGAACGTGGGCGATCCCTCGCGAATATCCACCACGACATCCAGCACGCTGCCTTTTACGACGCGCACGAGCTTTGCCTGTTCGTGCGGTTTTTTCTGGAAATGCAATCCGCGCAGTACGCCGTATCGCGATTTGGATTCGTTGTCCTGCACGAAAACGGTTTTGCTTACGTGTTCTTCAAACTCTCTTTGAGCGTATGATTCGAAAAAATATCCGCGTTCGTCGCCAAATACTCTTGGTTCAATAATCACAGCGCCTTCTATCTCGGTTTTGATTACATTCATAGCTAATTGTGCATTATCAATTATGCATTCTCAATTAATTTTAACAGGTATTGTCCATACGGATTCTTTTTCATGCTTTCGCCGATTTCCCGCAACCGATCATCGTCTATCCACCCATTTCGCCGGGCAATTTCCTCGAGGCACGAGATCTTTAATCCCTGTCGTTTTTCGAGCACTTCTATAAAAGTAGATGCTTCGGCAAGGGAGTCGTGGGTGCCGGTATCGAGCCAGGCGAAACCGCGCCCGAAAAGTTGTACTTTCAACTGTTCGTCTTTCAAAAACCGCTGGTTTACGGTAGTGATCTCCAACTCGCCCCGTGCCGAAGGTTTGATGTTCTTGGCCACTTCAACCACTTTGTTGGGATAAAAGTAGAGGCCTACCACAGCATAATTTGATTTTGGCTCCGTCGGTTTTTCTTCGATGCTCAACACATTGCCGTTGCTGTCGAATTCGGCTACGCCGTAACGTTCGGGGTCGTTTACGTAGTATCCGAAAACCGTGGCTTTATCATTTTCTTCGGCATCTTTTACGGCTTGCCGCAGCATGGCCGGAAAGCCGTGCCCGTAGAAAATATTGTCTCCCAACACCAAACAGGCTGCGTCGTCGCCCACGAACGCTTCGCCGATGATAAACGCTTGTGCAAGCCCATCGGGACTGGGTTGTTCGGCATAAGCGAAATGCACGCCATAATCCGATCCGTCGCCTAAGAGGCGTTGAAATCCGGGCAAATCCTGCGGCGTGGAGATGATGAGGATATCACGTATGCCGGCCATCATCAGTGCCGAGATGGGATAGTACACCATCGGTTTGTCGTAGATCGGTATCAGTTGTTTGGAAACGCCTTTGGTAATCGGGTAGAGGCGTGTGCCGGATCCACCGGCCAGTACGATTCCTTTCATAGGTTGTTTTTTAGAGAATAATAGCATCACAAAGGTATAATATTATTTTTAAAGTTTGTGATTCTGTGAATTGTTTCACCTTGATGAAAATCATAAAAGGTTCAACTTATCCGATAATTAAAAAAATCATTATCTTTGTGTTTTCATCTTTCATGTGGAAAGATGCGGAAAACAAATATAGGAAATAACGAACTAACGCAACAACTTTTAGCGAAATGGCTGTAGAAATAAGAAAAGTAGCGACGAAAGACGATCTCAAAGATTTTGTGCATTTCAGTATTGATCTGTATCGGGGAAATGAATTTTTTGTCCCCCCATTAATTTACGATGAGTTAGCCACATTGAACAGGGAGAAAAATCCCGCTTTCGACCATTGCGATGCGGCCTATTTTATGGCTTACAGAGACGGCGTGATGGTGGGACGCATCGCCGCGATCATAAACTATAAGGCCAACGAGGTTTGGAAAGAGCGCAACGCACGCTTCGGCTTCGTGGATTTTATTGATGATAACGAAGTTGTAGATACCTTATTCGCCACTGCTGAGGGTTGGGCCCGATTTCGGGGAATGGAAAAGATTCACGGCCCGATGGGTTTCACCGATCTCGACCAGGAAGGTTTGCTGGTTGACGGATTCGATCAGATGGCTACGATGCAGGCACGCTATAGCTACCCGTATTACAAGGATCATTTGGAACGATTGGGATACCAAAAAGATCAGGATTGGTTTGAGTACCTGATCACAATTCCGAAGGAAATACCGGAAAGATTTTCGCGTGTGGGTGAGATTGTCAAGAAGCGTTTTAAACTGAAGGTTAAGAAGTTTGAGAGCAAAAAAGAAGTTTGGCCGCACGCCAGGGAAATCTTTGAATTGTTGAATAAAGCCTATAAAGACCTCTACGGGTATGTCCCGCTGACCGACAAACAGATTGATTATTACGTGAACATGTATATCCCGATGCTGCGGCTCAATTTCCTTTCCGTGGTAATGCGGCAGGAAGATAATCGCATCGTCGGTTTCGGGATCGGATTGCCCAGTTTGGCTCGTGCATTGCAGAAAGCAGAAGGGAAATTCTTACCTACCGGTTGGTATCACTTGTACAGAGCGTTAAAAGGAAACGACAACAAAGTGCTTGACCTGCTGCTTATCGGTATTGATCCCGAATATCAGGGCAAAGGCTTAAACTCGTTGATCTTCGGTCAGTTTATCACGGAATCCGCGAATCTGGGATTTGAAGTGGCCGAAAGCAACCCCGAACTCGAAGTAAACACCAAAGTGCAATCAATGTGGGACGATTTGGACGCCAAACACGTAAAAACCAGAAGAGCGTACATCAAACAACTTTAAAAACTGAAATTGCAGGAATCAAATATCGAAAACGATATAAAAAAAGATTAGGATAAAGATAAAGTGACAGAAACGAACAATAATTTAAAGGCATTAGAAGGGAATTACCAGGAAGATAATATTGTCACGTTAGAGTGGCAGGAACATATCCGTCGCCGGCCGGGAATGTACATCGGGAAATTGGGCGACGGAACATCGTACGACGACGGGATTTACGTACTTTTAAAAGAAGTTCTCGATAACTCTATTGACGAATACATGATGGGTTTTGGGAGAACCATTGAGGTTACCATCGAAAATTCCGTTGTAAGCGTGCGCGATTTCGGACGAGGCGTTCCGCTCGGAAAAGTGAAGGACGTATCATCCCGAATGAATACGGGCGCCAAGTACGACTCAAAGGCATTTAAAAAATCCGTAGGACTGAACGGCGTGGGCATCAAGGCCGTAAACGCGCTGTCGTCGCGTTTTTTCATCGCGAGCTTCCGCGAAGGCAACTCCAGTAACGTGGAATACGAGCGTGGTATCGTTGTTCGCGAAGAACAAATGAAACCATCTTCCGAAGGCAACGGAACATTGGTTCAGTTTACTCCCGACAAAGAAATTTTCGATGGCTATGTATATCACGATGAGCACATTGAGCCGTTGCTCAAAAACTACGTTTTTCTGAATACCGGGCTTACCATTGTTTTCAACGGCAAAAAATACAATTCCAAAAACGGCCTCGAAGACCTGCTCAACGAGAATCTCACATCGGAAAACCTCTATCCGATCATTCATTTGCATGGCGAAGATATCGAGGTGGCCATCACCCACACCAATCAGTACGGCGAAGAATATTATTCGTTCGTAAACGGCCAGCACACTACGCAGGGAGGTACGCATCTGACGGCCTTCCGCGAAGCTGCGGCGCGCACCATCAAAGAGTTTTTCAACCGCAGCTTCGAGTATTCCGATATTCGCAACGGAATGGTGGCGGCTATCAGCATCAAAGTGGAAGAACCCGTTTTCGAATCACAAACCAAGACCAAACTCGGCTCTAAGGATATGGGCCCGAACGGGGTGTCGGTAAACAAATACATCAGTGATTTTCTGAAAAAAGAACTCGATAATTTTCTTCATAAACACGCCGAAACATCCGATATTCTCCAGAAAAAAATCCTCGACTCCGAAAAAGAACGCAAAGCCATTGCCGGAGTAACCAAACTTGCCCGCGAGCGGGCAAAGAAGGCGAGCCTGCATAACAAAAAATTGCGCGATTGCCGTATCCATTACAACGATTCCAAAGGCGATAACCTCGAAGATACGTGTATTTTTATCACGGAGGGCGACTCGGCCAGCGGCTCCATCACCAAAAGTCGCGATCCGAACCTGCAAGCCGTATTCAGCCTGCGCGGAAAACCGTTGAACTCTTTCGGCCTTACCAAGAAAATCGTTTACGAAAACGAAGAATTCAACCTGTTGCAAGCCGCCCTGAATATCGAGGAAAATATGGACGGACTCCGCTACAACAAAGTGATCGTCGCCACCGATGCCGATACCGACGGCATGCACATCCGCCTGTTGCTCCTCACGTTTTTCCTGCAATTCTTCCCCGATTTGGTGAAGAAAAACCACGTTTACATTCTGCAAACGCCGCTTTTCAGGGTGCGCAACAAGAAAAAAACAACTTATTGTTACACCGAAGAAG